>JANQOD010000269.1 GCA_028289745.1 Allomuricauda sp.
GAGACAGAAAACAAATGCTGTCATCAAACAGATAGTCGATCTTGTAGTTTTCATAATGTTTGTTTTTAGAGATTTATCTACGGTTATTACTGTGCCTACACCTTGGCGATGGCACCATCTTGCAATGCATACTTTTCTTTGATATAATGGCCCACTTCCTGTTCCATTCTGGTGAATTCTTTCTTTTTGGCAAGCCAAACTATGCCCACGACCAACAGGGCACCAATGACTCCTAAAACAGCGCCGATGGCAATGGCCAAAATCAGCCAGACATTTCCAATATTGGGTCCGCCTGAAATCTTGACCACGTCCTTCTTTTGAAATACCCCTACCCAAGAAAGTCCCTTGCTGACCCTAAGCATTTTTTTGCTGAATAGCGGATATTTTACCTTGTAGTCTGTGAACTCCCTCTCAAGGGTCCCTTTAAGCTCTTCCAAGTCTATCTGTTCTTTTGCCAATAGTTTCATATTCCGTGATTTGATGGGTTGGTGTGGACAAGATATCCTTGAATATTCCATTTCTTATCCAAGAAATCCAATACACAAAAAAAATCTATGAATTCAGGTAGGAACAAAAAAGCCCAACTCGAAAGAGTTGGGCCTTAATTTCTTAGAATAGCGTTTGCCTCAATCTGCCAGTACGATGACCTTATTATCTTTCATTTCGACAGTACCACTGGTAATCTCTAGAATCGTTTCACTGTCGGTTCCCTTGGTAAATTTGTGCTGAAACTCTTCTTCGATGTTGATATTACCCTTCACCTTTACTTTTCCTTCTTGCAGAAGGGATACAATAGGGGCGTGGTTCTCGAGCATCTGAAACTCGCCATTGACACCGGGCACCGATACCGAGGTGACCTCGCCTGCAAACAATGTCGCTTCTGGGGATACGATTTCTAAATACATCCTTTTTAAGTTATGGGTGATGGGTTCCAATAAACTATGAACCCTACATACTTAACTCTTAACTTATTTACGCTTCCGCAAGCATTTTCTCACCAGCTTCAATAGCCTCTTCAATGGTTCCTTTCAAGTTAAAGGCAGATTCAGGCAGATGATCCAGTTCACCGTCCATAATCATGTTGAAGCCCTTGATGGTATCTTTGATATCGACCAATACTCCGGGAATGCCCGTAAATTGCTCTGCCACATGAAAAGGCTGTGACAAGAAGCGTTGCACCCTACGTGCACGGCCAACTGCCAATTTATCTTCTTCAGACAATTCTTCCATACCCAAGATGGCAATAATGTCTTGTAGTTCTTTATAACGTTGCAACAACTCTTTTACACGCTGTGCGCACGCATAATGGTCTTTACCCAAAATCTCGGGGGTAAGGATTCTAGAGGTAGAATCTAATGGATCCACCGCAGGATAAATACCCAACTCCGCAATTTTACGCGAAAGTACCGTAGTGGCATCCAAGTGGGCAAACGTGGTCGCAGGTGCAGGGTCGGTCAAGTCATCTGCAGGCACGTAAACTGCCTGTACCGATGTGATCGAACCTCTCTTAGTTGAGGTGATTCGCTCTTGCATGGTACCCATTTCGGTTGCCAAAGTGGGTTGGTAACCCACAGCAGAGGGCATTCTTCCCAAAAGGGCCGACACCTCAGAGCCTGCTTGCGTGAACCGGAAGATATTGTCGATAAAGAAAAGTACGTCTTTTCCCTGGCCGTCGCCAGCGCCATCACGGAAGTATTCAGCAATCGTCAACCCAGACAGCGCCACACGGGCACGTGCCCCTGGAGGCTCGTTCATCTGGCCGAACACGAAGGTCGCCTTTGACTCTTTCATGGCCTTTTTGTCTACTTTTGACAAATCCCAACCGCCTTCTTCCATTGAATGCAGAAAATCTTCACCGTATTTGATAATCCCTGACTCAAGCATCTCTCGAAGCAGGTCATTGCCTTCACGGGTACGTTCACCTACACCGGCAAAAACTGAAAGACCACCGTGGCCTTTTGCAATATTGTTGATCAGCTCTTGAATCAATACCGTTTTGCCTACCCCGGCACCACCGAACAAACCGATCTTTCCCCCCTTGGCGTATGGTTCGATGAGGTCGATTACCTTGATCCCTGTAAAAAGCACCTCTGTAGAGGTCGATAAATCCTCAAATTTCGGAGCCTCACGGTGGATCGGAAGACCATTATCGCCTGTTTTGGGCAGGTTTTCCATACCGTCAATGGCATCGCCGACTACATTGAAAAGTCTCCCGTACACATCTTCTCCGATGGGCATTTGAATGGCATTGCCCGTGGCAACGACATCAATGCCCCTGCTCAGACCGTCTGTTGAATCCATCGAAACGGTTCTTACGGTATTCTCACCGATATGCGATTGTACCTCAAGCACCAAAGTAGTGCCATCTTCCCTACTGATTTCCAATGAATCGTAAATCTTTGGGATTTCGGTTCCGGATTCAAATTCAACATCAATGACCGGTCCGATGATCTGGGCAACTTTTCCTGTAGTCTTTGCCATTATTTTTCTTTGTTTTGTATTCTACTATAAGAAAGGGAAAGCTTATTTTTTCCGGCTGCAAAGATATGCTTTTACATCATTATACTGAAAAAATTTTCATCATAAAAAGGGCATCTGTTTAGATGCCCTCATTTATATATAAAATCGTTAAAACTTTAGGTCAAAAAGCTGTCATACCAACGATCAGTTTAGATACAGCCCCGTGAATTCAACGGGGTCGACCTCAGGTAGATTTGAACCGTATTTATCATTGATAATACCGATCATCTGATTAGCTGCCACAGCATAACCTCTAGGGGACGGATGCACTCCATCCAGCGAAAAGGCACCACCGGTCACAAAGTCGGCAGTTATCAATGCTGGGTTATCTATAGATTGTATGGGTACCCCGGTGGTGGCCACTGTGTTCAGAAAAGCATTGGCGTCAAAGAAAGCCAAATCAAATTGTTCTGCTGCTGCCGCAATTGTAGTATTAAAAGCAACCGTGGCATCGACAATGGCCGTTTGCTCAGAAGGTATCAACACCCATTGATCATCCAGTGCATATGTGATCCCCTCGGCTGAAAATTGGGCGGCCAGTTCTGGCGATAGCCCCTGTGATTGTAGAAATGCGAAGGAATCTTGGTTTATACCACCGATTACATTGCGACTGGGCAATACCAAAAGGTCTTCTGCCGTGGCCTGTCTCACTTGTCCGTACGCAGCTCCGAAAAGATTGGCCACCAATGGGGCGGCCTGGGGCGGAAGCCCAAACTGTTGTACAAATAATGGGAAATTCGGGTCGGCATTCAACACTTGGGCAATCTGCACCGATAAGTCGGTCAACGTCTCATCCCTGATGACGACCGCACTTGCCGAATTTTCAGAAAACACTACCGAGCGCTCAGGAACCCCTAAAAATGCAAATACTTGGTTCATAGCTCCAAAGACTGTATTCAATGTGGGGATCTGGGGGCCAAAATTAGGGTTGGTGGGATCTAACGGCGCATGGGGCACCGTTGTAAAATAGGGTGCGTCGGTCACATTGGGCAGATTGGCAACAATGCCCTCGGCACCGCCGGCCGTCAAAGTAGCCAACAGGCCGTTATAGACCTGTGCAAAAACCCCTGCGTTGGTAATATCATTTCCCGCGTAGGTCGCTGCGTCAAGATTGCCTGTGAAATTATGGTCTTCGCCCGAACCCCCCGATACGGCATATCCCAAAATGTCATTGGAGCCTATCCATAAAGAGAAAAAAGTCGGGTTTTGTGCCATTGCATCTTCCATTACCGATGCATTGGGGCTAGAGGCCATTCGAGCGAAATACGGATTGGCAAGTCCAGCGGCCACACCGGCCACATTACCGTATCCGTTGGCCAACAAATGATAACTTTTCGCTCCTGGCACCCCCATATTGTTAAAGGGGCCTGACAGCACATTGGAAACCTCTGTGGTAGGGTCTCCTGAAATGTTGACGGGAACTTGATTTGCGGCATCAAAAATCAGTCGGGTATCCGCTATTTCATTGCCGCCTAATAGCAGCCCTCCCAGATCATCGTTCATCAACGGCTGGGAAAAGTCGCCTCCACCGGCCAAAGCAAATTGTTGGGCCATGATATTGGGAAAAGAGGTTGCCTGCCCCCTTATGAACAGAGCATTGTCTGAGAAGCCGGCTGTCAACGAATTGCCCACGGCCACATAGGTAGAGAAATCTGCCGTACCACTGGTATAGTTCACCGGTGGTGGGGTGCCCTGTACTACCTCGGGCACAAAGGGCACTGCAAAAATATCGTCTTCCTCGCTACAACCCCAAAAGAGAAATGCCCCAAAAAGAAATGCGGTATAAATATGTTTGTTTTTCATTTTTCTCAGCTTTTTTATTATTGATTGATAACCCATGACACAAAGAATTGTGACCCTATAAGCCCGGCACCGGGCGCACTCACATATTCTTCTCCTAAAATATTTGCGCCACCTAGCTTGAAAATTGATTTGATGCTCGGAACACTAAAATTGACCTGGGCATCGACGACGTGCCTCGAGGGTATGAAACCATCGGCAAAAGAGGCCTCCCAGAGATACCAATCGTTCCAACGCCAATTGATGTTGAAACCAAAATTCTTGAACAGTTCTTGATTACCAAATGAGGCCTTGACCTTATGTTCAGGGGTATTGAAACTGGGCTCAAAACCTGGGTCTGAACTCCTGTCAAAATCAAGTTTCGCATAGGTATAGTTAACGCCAAAATCGTAGTTGCCAAATAACTGTGTAGTGATGCCCAAGCCACCTCCATATGAGCTAATGTCGGCCACAGAATTTGTATAGGTCTGGAAGGCTTGAAAATCTTCATTCTGCAATGCCAACAAAGACAATGCATTGTCTCCCGCCTCGCCATAAAGAGGTACCAAAACGGTTCTGTTCGAGATAAAATCATCATATTGGTTGTAATAGGCACTGAAATCGATGTTGACCTTCCCAACAACGCCACGGTACCCTACCTCGTACGCCGTTACCTGCTCGGGCTGTACCAAAGATGATTCAAAAGCTTGTGGGGTTCCGGCCTCGACCGATTCGCGCAAAAAGGCATTGGTATAGGCCTCACCACCTGAAAGCTGAACCGTCTGTTGACCTGTCAATGCTTGGCCATTGGTGCTCAACAAAAGTTGTGGCGTGGTATAGCGATCTAGGTTATCGGGGGCCGATCCCACCAAAATAGCCCTACCTGCATTGAGGCCGATGAATAGAGATTGGGTATCGGGGTTTCTAAAACCTGTTTGAAATGATCCCCTGATATTGTGTCTTTTGTTCTCGTCAATGGCATAGACCAAAGAAAGCCTCGGTGAGACAAACCCATCAAAAAATTCTGATTTATCATACCGAATAGACCCCGTAAACTTCAATTGCTCTTCGAGCATTTTCTTTTGCAACTGCACGTATGCCCCATATTCATTGTAGTTGATGGCACCATCGCTATCGGTGTAGATGGTACCGCCCGAATTCAGCTCATATTGTCTCCAAGAGCCCCCTATCATAATATCGGCAAAATCACCTGTCAAATGCGTAAAATTGTAATTGGCATCGATATGGTAGATTTTGGAGTTGTCTTGAAATCTGGCCCCGGTCTCTAAGTTGGGGTCGGCAGTAACGGCGGCCAAAGCATTGTTGAATTCTGGGGTTCCTGGCAAGAATCTGCCCGTATCAGCCTGTTGCCTGGCAAAGGCATGGGCGGCAACTTTTTGTTCTTCCGTAGGGGCAAAAATACCTTGATTGGCCAAAAAACCGATAAAGCCCGCTGCATAGTCTCCGAACCATGAAGGTTCTGAGGGGTTGTCAGGGTTGGGCGCATCCCTTTTCCACCTACGGTTTATATTCAGTGCGGCAAATCTTGTGTCATAAGAGTTTCCTGCCTTTTCTGCTGTGGTGTATCCGCGAACAAAAAAATTGTTGTTACGTATTTCCAACTTATGCTGTTGCATGAAGAAATCTTTTATGGCATAACGGTTGGCGCCCTGGTAAATGGTATTTCCACGACCGATCTTAGAATTCCAGACTATTTCAAAATCATCGGCCCATGGCTTGATATGGAGGGCAAAATCTGCTTTTAAGCTCTCCGCATCATAATCCATAAGATCTCTTTCTTCATAACCGGTTCTTGAAACCGTGGCCGAACCAAAATCGGTAGCCACCGGAATGGGCAATGATCTCGCGGCCAATTCATCAAAATTTAATGTGGTCGAAGCCTCATCACCATAGATATTGAGTCCGTCATACGCCGGATCATCCCTTGTGAAACCAGGATTGTTGTAATCTGTATAATCTGTCGAAAACCATTCCGTACCCTTTAAAAAAGACACCGATGCCTTAGCGGCAAAGAAATCGCTAAAAGCATGTGCCGCCCGAATGCCCACATCATAGAAGTCATTATCACCGGCATTGCTACTTGAGGTGAGCCCTGTTTTTGCATAAAAACTGATCCCTTGGTGATCGAAAGGGTTCTTGCTGGTCATGAACATGATACCGTTGTAAGCATTGGCCCCATAAAGTGCCGATGAGGCCCCGGGCAGAAGCTCTACGGTGTTCACGTCTAGCTCAGACATGCCCAAGAGGTTGCCCAGCGGAAAGTTGAGGGCGGGTGAAGAGTTGTCCATACCATCGACCAACTGCATGAAACGGGTATTGGCAAAAGTGGCAAAACCACGGGTGTTCACTGATTTGAACGTTAGACTGTTGGTATTGACGTCAACCCCTTTGAGATTTTCCAGAGCATCGTAAAAAGTAGGTGATGTCGAGCTTTGAATAGCCTTGATATCCATACGTTCAACCGTTACCGGCGATTCGAAAATACGCTCTGGTGTTCTTGAGGCCGATATCACAATTTCATCAAGCAAAGTAGATGCCTCGTTCAATGTCACGTCGATGGTTTGATTTTTTGAGGTGACATTCACTGTGGTGTCAGAAAAACCTAGAATTGAAATACGCAGTTGAAAAGGCGGATTTTCTGAAGTGTTGAACACAAAATTCCCATCAAAATCAGTGGTGGTACCCTCTGCTTTTCCGACTAGGATCACATTCGCCCCGGGAATCGGTTCGTTGTTCTCATCTACTACTTTACCCTGTACTGTCGTCTGCGAATAGGCCAAAAAGCCAGACAGCAGGAAGCAAGCAAGCATTATTATTCTCATAAGTGCTAAGATTAGATAACGTTAAGTTAGTTTTAATTTTCTGGGTGGAATATACATTTTTTTTGCATCCAAACCCATAACAGCATAAAAAATTATGCATGCATAGTAATGATTTGGCAATAAAATGAATTAAACATTGTTGAATTAACAAAAAAGTCGCCTTTTAGGGCGACTTTTTTTATTTTACGTGATATACCATGTTACTCCACTGTAACCGATTTGGCCAAGTTTCTTGGTTGGTCTACGTTACAGCCACGCATTACCGCAATGTGGTATGAAAGTAATTGTAGGGGTATGGTTGTGAGCAAAGGTGTCAAACTTTCTGAAGTTTCCGGTACTTCGACTACATGATCGGCCAATTCTTTGACCTGTTTGTCGCCTTCGGTGACCACTGCAATGATTTTGCCGTGCCTAGATTTTATTTCTTGTATATTGCTGACCACTTTTTCGTAATGTCCTTTTCTGGTCGCAATGACCACAACCGGCATTTGATCATCTATCAAAGCTATCGGGCCATGCTTCATTTCTGCAGCAGGATAGCCCTCGGCATGAATGTAGCTGATTTCCTTTAGCTTTAAAGCTCCTTCCAGCGCAACCGGAAAGTTATACCCCCTGCCCAAATACAAGCAGTTTGTCGAGTCTTTGTAAACATCTGATATGTGCTCTACCAAAGCATTTGACTCCAATGTTTTTTCAACCTTGCTCGGAATGCCTTCCAGTTCTGTCAAAAACTCATGAAATTTCGATTCAGGGAAAATTCCTTTTTCTTTGGCCAATTTCATGGCGATCATCATGAGCACCGTGATCTGCGTGGTGAAGGCCTTGGTAGAGGCGACCCCGATTTCAGGTCCTGCGTGGGTGTAGGCCCCGGCATCGGTCTCTCTGGCTATTGAAGAGCCCACAACATTGCAAACGCCAAATACAAATGCCCCTTTTTCTTTAGCTAATTTAATGGCTGCCAACGTATCGGCCGTCTCACCAGATTGTGATATGGCAATGAGGACATCCTTATCGGTAATCACCGGATTACGATAGCGGAATTCAGAAGCATACTCAACCTCAACGGGAATTCGTGCCAAATCTTCAAAAATATACTCGGCAACCAGACCTGCGTGCCAAGATGTGCCACATGCGACAATAATTATTCTATTGGCATTTAGAAATTTTTCAATATTCTGGTCGATGCCCGCCATTTTAATCACTCCCTGATCAGGAAGCAGTCTTCCTCGAAAAGTGTCATGAATCGCTCTTGGTTGTTCATAGATTTCCTTGAGCATAAAATGTTCATATCCCCCCTTTTCAATTTCCTCAAGATTCAATTGAAGTTCTAAAATATTGGGGTAGGCAATGGCATCATCCTTGATTTTTCGTAATTTGATTTCCTTACCGATTCTGACAATGGCCATTTCTTCATCCTCCAAGTACACGGCATTGTTGGTAAACTCAATAAATGGAGAGGCGTCGGAAGCGATGAAGTATTCATTCTTACCGATACCAATGGCAAGCGGACTACCCAATTTTGCCACTACGATCTCATCGGGTTTGTTTTTGTCAAACACGGCAATGGCATAGGCCCCTACAACTTGATTAAGTGCAAGTTGAACAGCCTTGCCCAGTTTGACCCCCTCTTTTTTCTTCACCTCTTCGATCAGGTTCACCAAAACCTCAGTGTCAGTATCTGATTCAAATGTGTAACCCCTTTCGATCAATGCCTTTTTAATAGACTCATAATTCTCGATAATACCATTATGTATGATGGCCAAATCGCCAGAATTGGAGTAGTGGGGATGTGAGTTGATATCGTTTGGCACGCCATGGGTTGCCCATCTGGTATGGCCAAGGCCCAATTTGCCCTTGGTTCTGATACTGGTCTCGGCCTTGTTCTTTAAATCTTCGACCTTGCCCTTGGTCTTTGACAAATGCATGCCATCGCCATCAAAGAGCACGATCCCGGCGCTGTCATATCCTCGATATTCTAAGCGCTGCAGCCCTTTAATGATAATGGGATATGCATCTCTATGGCCTATATAACCTACGATTCCACACATAACTAGTTAGTTTTCAATTGATCTAGATGAACAAAATTAGCTTTTAAGGGGGAAATGCAAACAATTCTTGGATGTAAAACACAAAAAACCCGTCAGTGGTATCAGATAAATGTTTAAATCAATTTGTCTCTGTGAAAAAGATTTCGAGCTTTAATTTTTTCTCTTCGTTCGCAGCCTGTACATTGCTTCCAAAAAGTACCGTGCCCAAGGCATTAACGGTCGACATCACTGGCACATCAATCACAGATCCGCCCGCTCCCATGGCTTCAGCAACCCTAGATTGTGTAATATCAATATTTGAAGTCAAGGTCAAGGCCAGTTTCGCATTGGCAGAGTCACGCACTATGATGTTATTGATATGTTCGGTAATGCGAATAGTATAGGTGTTATTTTCCCTATTCAAAATGCCTCCAAAATTAAGGTACAATCCTAGGGGGTCAGTATTGACTGAACTTTCGCTTTCAATCACAAAATTATAAATGGGTAGGTTTGTCTCGGCGTTATAGAGATATATCCTTGGAGGTTGTTCTTCTTCAATCAAACCATTGAGCGATTGTTCATCAACATGAAACACTAAGTTGGCTTCGTTTATGATCCAATTTTTCGAGCGTATCTCTTCCAATATTGGGTCGGCATCCGTGTCATCAAAAAGATCGACCTCGGCAACGGCCCCATCGCCTCCCTTAAGGTATATTCTAGAGGCATTATCACCATTGTCAAGCTGATCGGCTATTTGAGGCGGAAAATCATCACTTTCGAAGGTGTTTACCGCATTTCCTGAAATAAGACCGCCGCTGTTTCGCAACAGGTTCAATACAAAATCTCGTTCAACCTGTTCGATAAAATCGTCTGATGTGTCAGATACGGTATTGTTATTATTGTAATTGTCATATTCATAGGTGATGGTAATTCTAGCTCCTGATAAATCAAACAATATCATCATATCGTCAGTGGCATCCAAAGATAAATGTACCCCTCTAAAGAACTCGACAAAATTGGCTTGGCTCAACAGCTCTGAGCTTCCTTCCTTGTTCAAAAGATTCTGTTGAAAAAAATCAGGATCAAGAGGCACACGTATTCCGGGGCTCAAAGTTCTGGTAGCGTCCAATGTCAACGACTCATCAACATCTTCGGTATCGGGGTCATCCTCATTGAAGAAGACAATTTGTTCATTACTTATTTCTACCTCACCTTCGAAGAGCACTTCATCTACAAAATCGGGCGAGAAACGTTGGCTTGAAAAATACTCTTGTGCCTCTTCGAAATTGGTGTTTGGATCCAGATCCCTTAAAAAGAATGTCGAACGTTCTACCTTTAGCCTAAAAGGTACTTCACGATTTCCATAGATACTATCAAGGGAAAAAGTTCTGGCAAAGGCATTCTGAACCGTACTTTCATCGTCAGCATCACCGATGCCATCGCCATCGGTGTCGGGGTCTAAAGGATTTGTGCCTCCCGTATTTTCGGCAAAATCGGTCAGTCCATCATTATCAGAATCACTATTCGGATCGTCAGGATCGGCATCAAATTGGTCATCAACCCCATCAAGGTCCCTATCTCTAAGACTCTCAGGCTGCAATTGATACGGCAGGTACAAAAAAACTTCCTTTACCGTTTCGTTTTCTGGTATGGTAGATTCACTTTCATCACTGTCTGCCCCATCTTCGGTAGACTGCGAAAGTTCACCGAAGACGTTGATTGTGGCCCTTGTGTTTTGATTAATGGGAAGTTGTACCTGACTGGTGATACTGCCACGGCGCACACCATAAATGGGATCATTGAAGTTGCCCAACTGGTATAAGGGCAATCTGTTCGTCTGTACTGCGTTGACCCTTTTATTATAGGCAAAAACATCGAAAACGGCTTTGCCCGTGGTAAAAGGTTCGCCACCAACCACACCCTCACCCAAGGTTGTCAAATCTTCTTCACAAGACACCATCATCAGAAAAATTCCAACCAAAGTTGAAATTGTCGCCTTTCTCTTAAGATTCATGAAAACTATTTTAAAACTTCCGAGTTATAGAAATTGGCATATGCTTCTTCGGTCTCTTTGAAAGAAACATATGGCAGCACGGGTTTTGAAAGGTTGGCTATATGTTTTTCGAGTTCGTCAGAAATCGCCTCAGAGGCTAAAATAATCGCATCTGAATGATCGACTGCAACCTTTAACAAATTATTATAGTCGGGGCTGTCCAAGGCCTTGATATCTTCTAAGGGTATGCCATCGAATACGATCTTGTCTACGATTCTGCCATCAAGTTCTCCTTCAAAACCCTTGTCATAGACAGAGGTGACTATCTTGCTATCGGCAAAAATAGGCTCGTCGGCATAGTACTTTTTGAGATAGAGCGGAAGAAGTGACGCCATCCAGCCATGCACATGTATGATGTCTGGTGACCAGTTCAATTTCTTAACCGTCTCGACCACACCTTTTGCAAAAAAAATGGCACGTTCATCGTTATCAGGAAACAAATTACCCTCAGCATCGGCGAAGGTTCCCTTTCTTTTAAAATATTCATCATTGTCTATGAAATAAACCTGAATCCGTTCCCTCGGAATGGAAGCCACTTTGATAATCAGCGGCATATCCATATCGTTAATGACCAAATTCATGCCCGAAAGGCGTATCACCTCGTGCAATTGATGCCTTCGTTCATTGATATTGCCGTAACGGGGCATGAAAATCCGTATTTGGCCACCTTTGCTATTGACCATTCTCGGGGCTTCGTAAGACATCAATGAAACTGGGTTCTCGGGTAGGTAGGGGACTAATTCTGAAGATACGAACAATATCTTTTTACCATTCATAGACGATTCTTTTGTTTACCAAAAACGTAGCTGCAAAAATACAAAAATTATGCCGATTACCAGTATTTATAGTATTTTTGCACGCCTTTATCATTTTTTATGCGGCCAATCAGCGACAAAAAACAACTTCAAAAGCTCTTACAAACTGCAAGGGACGAGAAGAACACTATCGGTCTGGTACCGACAATGGGCGCTTTGCACCAAGGGCATTTGTCATTGGTCGAAAAAGCCATCGAGGAAAATCATATAGTGGTGGTGAGCATTTTTGTCAATCCGACCCAGTTTGACAATACCGATGACCTGAAAAACTATCCCCGAAATTTAAATGGTGATCTTGCCCTTTTGCAAAAGCTGTCAGGGCAAATCGTGGTCTTTACCCCCTCGAAAGCTGAAATTTATCCGGGTGAGATCACTTCGCAAGAGTTTCGTTTCGGCGGATTGGAAAAAACAATGGAAGGTAGTTACCGTAACGGACATTTTGACGGGGTAGCCACCATTGTTGAGCTACTTTTAAAAATGGTCGCCCCAGATAAGGCCTATTTTGGCGAAAAAGACTTTCAGCAATTGCAGATAGTCAAAAAATTGGTCAAATTAAAGCGCATTCCCGTTACTATTGTGGGCTGCCCCATTGAAAGAGAGTCCAACGGCTTGGCCATGAGCTCACGCAACGAAAGGTTGCCAAATAAAATACGACAAAATGGGGGTGTCATTTTCAGCGCTTTGAAGGCTGCCAAGAAGAAATTTGGCACGAAAAGTGCTAACGATATAAAGGAATGGATAAAAGCAGAATTCAAAAAAAATGAAGATTTTGAATTGGAGTATTTCGAGATTGCAGATCAAGAAAACCTGATGCCCATCCAAAGAAAACAGAAAAACAAGAAATATAGGGCTTTCATCGCCGTTTATGCCAGTGGTGTTAGGCTGATAGACAACATCGCCCTCAATTGATTATTTTTGCACCATGCAAATCGAAGTAGTAAAATCAAAGATTCATCGCGTGAAGGTCACAGGTGCCGACCTCAACTACATTGGCAGTATTACCATCGATGAAGATCTGATGGATGCCGCAAACATCATCCGTGGTGAAAAAGTTCAGATCGTGAACAACAATAACGGTGAGCGTCTTGAGACCTATGTTATTCCCGGGCCACGTGGCAGTGGTGAATTGACCTTGAACGGAGCTGCCGCCCGAAAGGTTTCGGTGGGCGATGTATTGATTCTTATCACCTATGCCTGGATGAGCGTTGAAGAGGCCAGAGCGTTCAATCCGGCCTTGGTATTTCCAGATGAAAACACCAACCTTTTGAAATAGTCTTGTCCAAATCCCTGAAAAAAACCCTGAAGATCATGCTACCCATTGCTTTTGGGGTTTTTCTGATATGGTATTCATACAATGCGACCACGGCCGAAGACCGGGCACAAATCATACATTACATTAAGAACGCTGATCTTTTTTGGGTGTCCACTTCTATACTTATTGGTATTCTGAGCCATATTTCAAGGGCCGTTCGGTGGAATTATATGCTAAAGCCACTGGGTTATTCACCGCAAGTATCCAATAATGTATTGATGATATTGGTCGCCTATCTCGCCAATCTCGGTATACCGAGATCTGGTGAGTTTCTAAGGGCCACTGCGTTGACCACTTATGAAGAAGTGCCGTTTGAAAAAGGCTTTGGCACCATTGTCACTGAACGGGTCATCGATTTGATCATGTTGTTCTTGATCATCATCATAGCGCTTTTAATGCAAACTTCGGTCATCATCGATTTTTTGAACGAACAAGGCGTCAATCTAGTAGGTGCCGCCCTTATTTTTTTGTTAGGTATCGTGGGGCTTTGGCTCAGCATTAAGTTTCTTCGAAAATCGAATTCTGGTTGGGCCCTTAAGCTCAAAGTTTTTTTAAAGGGATTGCTCGAAGGGGTGATGAGTGTCTTTAAAATGGAAAAGAAATGGCCCTTTATCTTTCATACTCTTTTTATATGGTCTGCGTACATCGGTATGTTTTGGGTCATCAAATATACCGTGCCCGAGACCATTGGCCTCTCTTTGGGTGAGCTTTTGGTGGCTTTTATCGCAGGTGCCTTTGCCATGTCGACCACCAATGGCGGCATTGGTTTATACCCGATTGCCGTAAGCGGCGCACTGGGCATCTATGGAATTTCTTCCGTTTCAGGAGATGCCTTTGGGTGGATCATGTGGATTGCCCAAACCCTCATGGTGGTGGTATTCGGGGCAATATCTTTCGTGCTCTTGCCGTTATTGAACAGAGGTCGATAGACCCAGGTTCTAAATAACGCCCCATGAAGAAAATTTTGCTCCCGCTCATCATACTGTGTAGCTTTTTGGGCTCGGCACAGGTCAAAAAGGAAATTTTCGAGTCGTTCAAACTGCAAGAGCGAAGGGATGTCTCTTATTACTTCCCTGAAGATTATGTAGATGATAAAAAATATCCGCTCATTGTGGTGCTAGACGCCGACTACCTCTTCGATTTGGTGGTGGCCCACAACAAATTTTACAGCAGGCATGACAGAATGCCCCAAGCCATAGTCGTAGGGGTACACCAAAGCGAGGATGATATTCGTTGGGAAGACTGTGATTTTGAACAGCCCTCGGGCCTGCCCACTGAAAAGGGCGTGAAGTTCTACGAGTTCTTGGGAACGGAATTGATCCCCTATCTCGAGACCAGCTATAATGTTGCACCGTTCAAAATGTTCATTGGTTATGACATCACCGCCAACTTTGGCAACTATTTTCTCTTCAAAGATAAATCGTTCTTCAACGCCTACCTCAGTATTTCACCTATTCTGGCCACTGAAATGGAAAGCAGGGTGCCTTCTCGCCTTTCAGACCTTGACCAAGAGATTTTTTACAATATCGTTCTTGAAAAGACAACAACCGATGACCGCAATCGCATTCTGCAGATGAACAATGCCCTAAAGTCAATCACCAAAGAGAACATTCACTACTTTTTTGATGAGTACGAAGAAGCAGACCATGTGTCGATAGTAGCCTACGGTATCAGTAAATCTTTTGACAACATCTTCAAACCGTTTAGGCCTATCACGCCAAAAGAGTACAGAACACAGATATTGACCTCTGATGAACCTGTATTCGACTACCTTGAAAACAGGTATGCGCTTATCGAAAAACTACTGGGCTTTAAAAAAGATGTAGAACTGAACGATATCATGGCCATCTATGCGGGCTGCCGAAAAAAAGGTGACTTTGAATCATTGAAGCCCCTTTCCGATCTGTGCAAAGAACAATTTCCCGAAACCATGCTCGGTTTCTATTTTGAAGGGGAATATCTCGAAGAATTGGGCGAACCAAAAAAGGCGTTCAGGGCCTTTGAAAAAGCTTTTCAAATGAACGAAATCGATTTCCTCACCAAAGAAATGGCCTTAGAGAAAATCGATGCGCTCAAAGCCGATTTCGGGTATTGATTTTTGCAAGGTTCTTGGGTGCTGTCCGTGATTATGGCCCCAGATAACCAAACCCTCCGGTAATCTATTGATCCGAGTATCAAAAAACCTATCTTTGGTCAAATTCTTATTTTCTGGATGGCCAAGACCAAAACTGCTTTTTTCTGTCAGAACTGTGGCGCACAATACGCTAAATGGGTGGGCCAATGCACGGCCTGTAAACAATGGAATACCGTAGTTGAAGAGGTTGTTCAAAAAGAGGAAAAACAGACATGGCGGTCAGGTGGTTCCCCGATCAAAAAAGCGCCACGGCCCATACGCATCAACGAGATCGGAAACGACCGCGAAACACGATTGGATACTTTAGACCAAGAGTTCAATCGGGTATTGGGGGGCGGACTCGTACCGGGATCGTTGACCCTATTGGGGGGTGAACCCGGCATCGGCAAGAGCACCTTGTTGTTACAAATCGCCCTTAAGCTTCCGTTCAAAACACTTTATGTCTCGGGTGAGGAAAGCCAAGGCCAAATCAAGATGCGGGCCAATAGAATGAACATTGAAAACCCGAACTGCTACATACTTACCGAAACCAAAACACAGCACATTTTTCAACAGTTGGGCACTGTAGAACCCGATTTGGTCATCATCGACTCCATTCAAACATTACATTCTGATTATATCGATTCAGCGGCCGGAAGCATTTCGCAAATTCGTGAGTGTACGGCAGAACTTATAAAGTTTGCCAAAGAAAGCAATACCCCCGTTATCTTGGTGGGCCACATCACCAAAGATGGCATTATTGCCGGCCCTAAGATATTGGAGCATATGGTCGATACCGTCTTACAGTTCGAAGGTGACCGCAATTATGTGTACCGTATCATTCGATCGCTCAAAAACCGTTTTGGTTCAACAGCCGAACTGGGCATTTACGAGATGCATGGCAATGGACTTAGAGAAGTGAACAACCCATCGGAAGTATTGATCTCGAAAAACGAAGAAGAGCTCAGTGGCATGGCAATTGCGGCAACCGTTGAGGGTCTGCGCCCATTGCTCATCGAAATACAGGCCTTGGTAAGCACTGCCGTGTATGGCACGCCCCAACGCTCGGCCACGGGCTTCAATGCCAAACGGCTGAACATGCTCTTGGCGGTGCTTGAGAAAAGGGCAGGTTTTAAACTGGCGGCCAAAGATGTTTTCTTGAACATCACAGGGGGCATTTCAGTCGATGATCCCGCAACCGATCTGGCCGTGATCGCCGCCATACTATCGAGCAATGCCGACATCCCCATTGAAAAGGGAATATGTTTTGCCGCTGAGGTAGGGCTGGCGGGTGAGATACGGCCCGTACAACGTATCGATCAACGGGTCATGGAAGCAGAGAAACTGGGCTTTTCGATCATTTTTGTATCTAAAGGCAACAAGATCGGTCTAAAAAACCTGAAGGTCGAAGTACGGTCGGTCTCAAAAATTGAAGAGGTGGTCGGGCACCTGTTCGGGTGAACCTCTTTGCTTCAATTTCCTATCTTTAAAGTAAAACCGACCATGCTAAAAGCTATATTTCCATTGGGGGTATTATTTCTGCTGGCTTGTGAAAGTGATTCCTCAAAAAGCGTCATTGACAACCCTGATTTCAGTACTTGGCAAGATTACTTGGGTGATTCCGGTAGGTCGCACTACTCTAATCTAACACAAATAGACAGCTCGAACGTCAAAGGTTTAGCATTGACTTGGATCTACAAAAGTGGGGGTCTAGAAGAGGGTCGAACCACTCAAATACAGACCAATCCACTGATTATTGGAGATAGGCTTTACGGTGTAAATGCCGCAATTGAACTGTTTGCCCTAGATGCGGCCACTGGTGAGGAACTATGGAAGTTTAACCCAAAAGCAAGAGATGAATCAGGTCTCGGTCTCAACCGCGGACTGGCATATTGGGCTTCGAACAGAAATGAAAAAAGTCGTCTCTTCTTTTCTTCGGGCACCAAATTGTATGCTGTTGACATTGAAAATGGCAAACCGATTGCCGGCTTTGGCAAAAATGGAAACATTGATTTGCGCGATGGCCTTGGCAGAAACCCTGAAAAATTGTCGGTGGTGGCAAACACCCCCGGGGTCGTTCACAAAAATTTTCTCATTATGGGCACGCGGGTCGGTGAAGGCCCAGGTTCTTCTCCCGGTCATATTCGGGCCTATAACGTCATCACGGGTGAAATCGAATGGATTTTCCATACCATTCCCCAACCGGGTGAATTCGGGCATGACACCTGGCCCAAAGAAGCTTACAAAACAGTAGGGGGCGCCAACTGTTGGTCAGGTATTGCCTTGGATAAGGAAAGGGGTATCGTGTATCTTCCCACGGGTTCTGCGGCTTTTGACTGGTACGGGGGCGACCGTCATGGAGAAAATTTATTTGCCAATTGTCTTTTGGCGCTTGATGCGGAAACCGGCGAACGTCTTTGGCATTTCCAATTTGTACGTCATGATATATGGGATAGAGATCTTCCCGCTCCTCCCAACCTCTTCGAAATGGAACGTGACGGAGAGAAAATACCCGCAATCGCCCAGATCACCAAAAGCGGCCATGTTTTTGTATTCAACAGGGTTACCGGAGAACCTTTGTTCCCCATTGAAGAAAAGGAATATCCTGCATCGCTGCTAAAAGGTGAAAAGGCCTACCCCACACAGCCCCTTCCCACAAAACCCCGACCATTTGCCCGACAAATGCTCACTGAGGGCGATCTGTACCAACCGAACCGACCTGCTTTTGTCGATGATTTTGTCGACAAAGACCAAAATATCAATCCCCCTACGGTCTTGGAAAAATTGAGAAGTGTTACTACCAAAGGGCAGTTTGTCCCTATCGATACCTTGGGCACCATTCTCTATCCCGGTGCCGATGGCGGAGCGGAATGGGGCGGGGCTGCACTAGATCCAAGAAGTGGGGTGATGTACGTGAATTCGAATGAAATGGCCTGGATCGTTCGTATGAAAGAAGTCAAAGAAAGTGATGGCAACGACACACATCCAGGGGAAGCATTGACCCAGATCCATTGTGCTAGATGCCATGGCGGTGAATTGCAGGGACTGGCCGGTATTCCAGAACTACGAACCGCAAAAAGTCGATTTGGGTTAGATTCGATCATCAGCATTGTCAAAAATGGAAAAGGGGCCATGCCCGGTATGCCCAATTTATCAGATGATGAAATTGATGCCGTAGCCTTTTTCATTTCCGGACTTGAAATGGAAACCGATCATCGTGTGGAACAAACTTCCATCAAGGTCCCTTATGCCGTCGCAGGTTTTGGACGCTTTAAAGATGACCGGGGTTTCCCCGTGGTAAGACCCCCATGGGGAACGTTGAATGCTATCGATCTGAATATCGGCGAATATTTATGGTCGGTTCCCTTGGGTCATGAAGAAAAACTGAATGACCCCAATATACCGGTATCGGGCACCGAAAACTATGGTGGCCCCGTTATCACGGCGGGTGGTGTACTGTTCATTGCGGCCACAAATGATGAGAAAATACGGGCCTTTGACATGGTGACAGGTGAACAGTTATGGGAAGACCGATTACCAGCAGGTGGATACGCCACTCCCGCCACCTATGAAGTAGGTGGGCAACAATTCTTGGTCATTGCTTGCGGTGGGGGCAAAATGGGCACTAAGTCTGGAGATGAGTATCGTGCATACGCCCTGCCGAACAAAAACTAAGGTGCCGGATTCGGGATCGTCGAATGAATTTCTTCAATACCTTCCAACAGTTCACCGGACAACTCTACATCGATACTTTCGATATTTTCCTTTAGCTGCTCCATAGTAGTGGCCCCGATGATATTGCTGGTCAAAAAGGCTCTTGTGTTCACAAAGGCCAAGGCCATTTGTGCCAATGACAAGCCATGTTCACCGGCCAGGGCCTGGTATTTTTTAGTGGCTTCGGTAGCCGTTTCACTACTGTACCGACTGTAGGTCGGAAAAAGGGTCAATCGAGCCTTTCTTGGCTGCACGCCTCCCAGGTATTTACCGCTCAACACCCCAAAGGCCATGGGCGAATAGGCCAGCAGCCCTATTTTCTCACGCATGGAAACCTCTGAAAGGCCCACTTCAAACAAGCGGTTCAATAAACTATATGGATTCTGTATGGTAATCATTCGTGGTAGCATACGATGTACCTTACTTTCCTCTAAAAATCGCATAGTGCCCCACGGGGTCTCATTTGAAAGCCCTACATAACGAATCTTTCCTGCTTCAACCAAGTCACGCAAGGTTTCCAAGATTTGGTGAATGTTATCTTCCCAAAGATCCGCTACATCCGCATTGTAGCCGCGTTGGCCAAAATAATTGGTGTTTCGTTCAGGCCAATGTAGTTGGTAAAGGTCGATGTAATCGGTCTGAAGTCGTTCAAGACTGGCATCAACGGCAGATATAATGGCCTCTTTGTCGAAGCCCGTCGCTCTGATATGTTTGGTAAAATCGGCCCTGCCCGCAATCTTGGTCGCCAACACGATCTCTTCACGCTTTTTGGTTTTCTTGAGCCAATTTCCGATGAACTCTTCCGTTACGGCATACAGTTCCTTTTTCGGGGGAATGGGGTACATCTCGGCAGTATCGAAGAAATTGACCCCTTGGTCCACGGCATAGTTCATTTGTTCATGGGCCTGTTCTTCAGAATTCTGTCGGCCCCAGGTCATGGTGCCCAAGCATATTTTGCTGACACGGATGTTCGTATGCGGAAGAAATGTGTATTTCATAGCTTATTCGGTTCGATGGCAAAAGTAACCATTCTGTAATGAAGCGCCTTTTTAAATTAAGGTTATCAATCGACTTCCAAAAGCACAGGGCAATGATCACTGTGTTTCGCTTCTGATAGAATGACAGCACGTTTCAACCGATCTTTCAGACTCTCGTTCACCATGCCATAATCTAATCGCCAACCTTTATTGTTGGCACGGGCGTTCGCGCGATAGCTCCACCAGGTATAATTATGGGGCTCTTGGTTAAAATGGCGAAAACTATCGATAAAACCGGTGTCGATGAAGTTGCCTATCCACTCTCGTTCAACGGGAAGAAAACCAGAAACATTTTTGTTTCGAACGGGATCGTGAATGTCAATGGCCCTATGGCAGATATTGTAATCACCACAAACGATCAGGTTTTCATGTGTTTTTCGCAACCGATCAACATACTTCTGAAAATCGGCCATGTACTTGAGCTTGTGCTCCAATCGGGCCAAATTGGTTCCTGAGGGCAGATAAAGGCTCATGATATGTAGATCGCCAAAATCAGCGCGAAGATTTCTTCCCTCAGAATCCATATAGTCGATGCCCGTACCATATTCAATATGGTCAGGCTTTTGTTTGCAAAGCAGTGCCACCCCACTGTAACCTTTCTTTTCTGCGCTGAACCAATAATGATGCCCATAGCCGATTTCTTCAAAAAGTCTTGTCTCGACCTGTTCTTTCATCGCTTTGATCTCTTGCAGACATACCACATCGGCATCGACCGACCTCAACCAATCTACCAAACCTTTATTGAGTGCTGCCCGAACGCCATTTACATTGTACGAGACAATTTTCATATCTTTTCCAAATTAGAATTGGACGAAAATAAACATACTTACCTTTTAATTATGGGAAAACCCCAAAAACTTAAAAACTACGATCTGGGCAGGGCTTTTGCGATTAGTGGAATACTAACCACGACTACGGCCCTGGGCACTTATTTTTTGGGAGGAGCACCCTTTTATTATGCCATTCTGTTCTTATTGGGCATGGTATTGGGGTTTATTGGGGCCTTTTTTCTGTTGCTTTCCTTTAGAAAGGACAAATCTTAATATGCGCTGATTGCTTTTCGGCCTACCTAATAGGTCAATCCATGCCCAAATGGGTACAAGGGGTTTTCAGAGTCATAAGGGACATCTTCCAGTTGCTTTTGCACCGCCTCCCAGGTAGAGGGAAGTTCAAAGGGCATTTTTCCGGTAGGGGCGGCCTCGCCAAACAAAATTCTGGCCAATGCCTTGTTGCTTGTTCCAAAATCTGCCAATAGGGCGGTGGCCTCTGCATCTATTTCCGTTAAAATAGCGGGGCGTTCTAAACTTACCACGACAACGGAGGGCTTTTGCCCAATGACCTCAATGATTTCTTCCAACTCTTCTTCATTATAATAGAGTCGGCCTTGATGGAAAAAATTCTCCAAAAAATAGTCGTTTCTTGGATCAAAAGGCGTTTCGGTGCAGTATACAATGGCATCTGCGTTCGATACGCTGTTCACTACCTCGCCGTAGGCGTTGAACGCCTCTGTATTTTCAGCACCGAACACAAAGAGTTTTGTTCCTCTATTTAAGGGCAAAAGACCGTCGTTTTTTAATAGTACCATTGATTTTTCCTGGGCTTTCAAGCCCTTTTCCATAAACGGTTGCGCACCGGCTATGTTCGCTGCTTTTTCCTCGTCAACATAAGGGTCGTCAAAAACGCCCAAAATAAATTTGTCCCTTAAAATTTTGCGGACGGAGACATCAAGACGTTCTTCGGGCAGCATTCCCTCCTTGACCATTTCGACGATAACTTCGGGAATTTGTTCGCCCCCAAATTGGTCACAGCCCGCATCCAGTACTTTTTTGACCTTTTCTTTGGTTGAAAGGGTTTCAACGCCCCAAGATCTGCCCTCACCCATCTTGGAACCGCTAATGATGTTCCAATCGGTGCAAACCACCCCTTTGAAATTAAGGGAATCTTGCAACAAGCCTTGAATCAATTGCTTGTTAAAGGCAAAAGCCACTTCTTCGTTGGTCTGCCCCACGGGAATGCCATAATAGGGCATAATCTGGGCGGTCTTGGCAGGAAAGGCCCCCTCGGTAAAAGGCCTTAGGTGGTAATCAAAATTATTGCCGGGATATACCTGGTTCTTACCATAGGGAAAATGGGCATCTTCACCATCTTCTTGTGGCCCGCCTCCAGAAAAATGCTTGGTCATGCAGGCCACGCTTTGGTTGTTCAACGAATCTCCTTGAAAGCCCAAAACATAGGCTTTGGTCATTTTTGCCGATAGATCCGCGTCTTCCCCAAAGGTGCCACTGGTTCTGCCCCAGCGCGGTTCAGTGGCCAAGTCGGCCATAGGATGCAGGGCCAAATGAATTCCAACAGCACGATATTCTTGACGGGCAATATCACCAAACTCCCGTACCAACAAGGTATCTCGGGTAGCGGCCAGCCCCAACGAACTGGGCCATTGTGAAAATGCCGGGGTATACAGCCCTGCCCCAGGATTATTTTCAGTGCCATGACGGGGGTCGGTAGCTATGGTAATGGGTATGCCCAAGCGAGTGCGCTCAGCCATTTTTTGGATAGTATTTGCATATTTTGCCATTAAATTGGCATCTAACGAAGCCAAAATATTGAAGCTGTTCATTTTTTTGCGGGCGATCATCTCAGAATTGGTGGGCAACGTAAATGACATCATCATCGTCATTGGGTCTGATGAAAGTATTGGAGTCTCCATCGGCTTCCCCTTTGGCGTTGTTCCGATCATGGTCACGAACATGGTGCCCGCCTTTTCCTCTATGTTCATCTGTGCCAATAAATCTTCGACCCGGGCATCGATGTTCGCCGATGGATCTTCATAAACATCCAAGCGACCATTTTTGTTCAAGTCCCTAAAACGAATCCCGTATTGGGTCAAGGTAGGGGCTTCATCGCCCAACAGTTTCATGTTTTTGTTTGAGGCACTCTTCTTTGAAAAATAGAATATTGCTCCCCCGATCAATACGATCAAAAGCAGTGCGAGAAAGAGATATTTCAAAATTTTGAGGACTTTTTTCATTTTTATTATGTTAGATTGACACAATAATACAAAATTTTTTGGTATTGTGTATTATTGACACATTAATTTATATCTTTACCCCATGTCCGATAACTTTGAAAAACTGATTTCCCCATTGGAAAAAGAGATAGATGACCTACTGCCCTCCATCTCGGTAGATTGTGTAATTCTTGGGTATAAGAATCAACAATTAAAGGTGCTGCTTTTGCAATGGAAACATTCTGGCAAATGGGCCCTGCCGGGCGGTTTTGTCAGACGAAATGAAAATCTTGATGATGCTGCACAACGGGTTTTGGAACAACGAACGGGGCTTTCGAAAATTTTTCTAAAACAGTTTCACACCTTTGGTTCCTTAGAACGCTCTACAATCAAACAAATTGACGCGGGATATAAAGCACTGATTGACTTCCATAAACAAAACAAAAAGGTCTATGAATGGATCAACAATCGGTTTATCAGCACCGGTTATTTTGCGCTCGCGGATATCAGAAAAACTCATCCCATACCCGACGCATTCAGCCAAAAATGTGAATGGAAACCGATTACCGCCATGCCCGACTTAATACTAGATCACAACACCATCACAGAAAAAGCCTTGGATTACCTTGGGGTTCAGTTGAACTACCTGCCCATCGGACTTTCCCTGCTACCCCAAAAATTTACCATGCAAGATCTGCAAAAATTGTACGAAGCCATCTTGGGCAGATCCTTGGACCGCAGTAATTTTCAACGCAAAATGTTAAAATTGGGCATGCTGGTACGCAAAGAAAAATTAATGACGGGAGCGGCCAATAAAGCTCCCTATCTTTATTCGTTCAACCGAGCCGTTTACAAAAAGTTGCTCCAAGAGGGCATTGGGTTTTCTTATTGAAAAACTTCGACAGATATGTGTACCTTGGCTTCCGTTCCATGAAAAAAAGGATTCTTCTCGCTTTTTTACCGCTTGCACTTCTAAAAATGAATGGCCAACAATCCGTTCAAGATTCAATCAATGCTTTAGATGAGGTGGTTCTATTGGAAAACCTTGTTCAAAAGAGGGCCCTTGGCATAACGGAGTCTTCAAGTTTGGGCATTGCCGACTTAGAGCAGTTCAGCCCCATTGATTTTGCTTTGGGATTAAACCAGATTTCAGGACTGTATGTGCTTTCCGGAGCCTTGAACACCAATAGAATTACCATACGTGGGGTTGGTGCGCGAACGCCTTTTGGTACAGACAAACTTCGAATGTACTTTAATGGTATTCCCATCACCAATGGCACCGGGGTTTCCACTATTGAGGCCTATGATTTTGAAAACATGGGAAAAATTGAAGTCGTCAAAGGCCCCAAAGGAACCTCTTTAGGAGCCAATCTGGGAGGTGCCATTGTACTTAATACCAAACCTCCCCAAGTGGGTCGAACCTTTCTGAAAAATGCCTTTACATTCGGTTCCTTTAATATGGTCAAGAACAATCTGGCCTTTCGGCATTCAGAAAAAACCTTCAACATCAATTTTAGCTACAACCACATACAAACCGATGGATTTCGTCAGAACAACAGTTTTGAACGTGATGGTTTTTTGCTTACATCTTCAGTTCGCTTGAGCGAAAGGGGCAAGTTGGATTTTTTGATTAATTATATCGATTACAACGCCGGTATCCCGAGTTCGATCGATGCGGCCGATTTTAGGGAAGCCCCTAGAAGGGCTGCAGCCAATTGGTTGGCGGCTAGAGGTTTTGAGGATAACAGGTACACTTTGACAGGAGTTTCGTATAGCCATCGTTTTCAAAAAAACCTTCGAACGACCAATAGTATTTTCTATACCTATTTAGACCACTACGAACCCCGCCCTTTCAATATATTGGATGAGTTCACACATGGATTTGGATTTCGTTCACTAACCGAAGGAAAATTGTGGAACGGTGAATTTACGATAGGGGCCGAGCTCTATAAAGATGAATATAATTGGCAGACCTTTTTCAACCAATTTCGTGATAACGATGGTAACGGAAGCTTGCAAGGTGCCCAGTTGAGCGATAACAAAGAATTTCGTTCGCAACTCAACCTTTTCGGAGGATATAACTTGCGCATTACACCAAAATTGAAAGCCCAAGTAGGATTAAATTTCAACCAGACCCAATTTGATTTTAGGGATCTGTTCAGTTCTGGAGAAGAAAACACCTCTGCCCAGCGTGATTTCGACCCCATACTATTGCCCAGTTTTGGATTACAATACCAAATAAGAAATGGAAGGTTATTTGCCAATACAAGTCGAGGTTTTTCCAATCCTGGACTGGAAGAGACCCTGACACCGGATGGAGTCATCAATCCCGATATCAATCAGGAGAAAGGCTGGAACTATGAAGTTGGTGGTGTGTTTTCACTTGCAAGACAAAAACTGACCTTGGGGTTGGCACTTTATCAAATGAACATTACAGACCTTTTAGTGGCCGAACGCTTGGATGAAGACCTCTTTATTGGCAGAAATGCCGGAGAGACCCGCCATCGAGGTGTTGAATTGGATGCCCGTTACCAATGGAACTTCACGCAAAACTGGGTAGCCGCTCCTCGAATGGGCTACAGTTATAGCCACCATACTTTTATTGATTTCGTAGATGGCGACAATGATTTCTCTGGCAATGACTTGGCCGGTGTTCCTCGACATCGGATTAATTCTGGTTTGACGATCAGAAATTCCAACGATTTTGTTTTCAATCTGACCCATCAATTTGTGGATAAAACTCCCTTGACCGATTCGAACACCCTTTTCAGTGAATCTTTTAATGTGTTCAATGTCCAGCTTAGGTATGGCATATCACTTTTTGACAAATTTCAAGTTTCTTTGAATTTCGGTGTGAACAACCTTTTTGATACCAACTACGCCCAATCTGTGCTGGTGAATGCCGTGGGCTTTGGCGGCAATCAACCCCGCTTCTTCTACCCTGGCAATGGCCGCAACTATTTTACCGGTCTTCGGTTGCGCTACGATTTTTAAGCCCTATTGCCCTATCTTCGCTATGGCAAACTACCTTGTGTTCAGGATAGCCAACGTAACACGGGACATGCATAGGTAAAGACTTTAAAAATTTCGATTGTCGAGCAAACTACCTCGGGGTAGGCCCAAGAGACATTCGAAAGGAAATGACATTAAAACATCGAGGCAAGCCTCAGAGCATTTAAATCTCGATTCTCGAGTAAAACCCAAAATGGTGATAGCCAAACTTCTCAAAACGGCCTTTGGTTTTAAAAATCACAGTGTCAGACCCCTTGACGGATATGACAACAAAAACTATTTGGTCGAAAATGAAGGGCAAAAATTTGTTTTCAAGACTTATCCGAAAACGGCTATCGAAAAGTCTTTGCTCGAGGCAGAAAACGACACGCTATTGTTTTTGAAGAAAAAAGGGGTTGAAGCGGTTCCCGAACCGTTGCCATTTTCTGACGGTTCATTGGTAAAACTATTTGAGGTGGATGGAAATCGTTCATGGTGTCGAATGCTCACTTTTGTTGAAGGAAATTTTATGGGTGATGTTGCGGTCAATGAAAATATGGTGGCCTCGCTCGGAAGCTTTTTGGCCAAATTGAACAAACAACTGCTCGATTATGACCACATCGCCCTTAGGGCTCGTCAATGGCAGTGGGATCTACAGTACCTACACCTCAACAAAAAATACCTTGTGGCCATTTCAGATCCCCGAAAGCGTAACCTAGTGTGTCACTTTTTTCAGCAGTACGAACGGCAAATGCTGCCCTTGTTGCCCAAACTGCGAAAATCGGTCATCCATAACGATGCCAACGAATGGAACATCTTGGTAAAGAACGGTAGTGTTTCAGCACTGATCGACTTTGGCGACCTCGCCCACTCCCATCTCATCAACGAAGTGGCCATTGCCCTGACCTACATCTGTTACGATAAAGAAGATCCCTTGACCTGGGCAAAGCCTTTTTTGAAAGCTTACCATAAAACATTGCCCTTGACCGAAGAAGAAATCGGCAGTATTTACTACCTCATCGCCTCACGGCTCTGTACAAGTGTCTGCAATTCGGCCCATGCCGCAAGGGCCAATCCAGACAACGAATATGCCTCGATAAGCGAAAAAAAGGCATGGTCATTAATGTACAAATGGTTACGGATCGGTCCGCAAAAAGCGGAAAACTGTTTTAGGGAAGTGTTGGGCTTTCCCAAGAAGTATGGAGATACCGTTACAAATGCATTGGCGCACAGAAATAAGCACCTCAGCAAA
>JANQOD010000270.1 GCA_028289745.1 Allomuricauda sp.
AATTTTGACATCTTCAAAAAGCGAAGTGTCCTCGCCTAGAAATTTAAGAATCAATTGTGGATTTCTTTTTTTGAAGAGGGATTCAAAAATTTTCTGCCCTAAGCTGTTGTTGCGATGCAGAATATCAAGCAGTAAAAGATCATAGAACCAGAAACGGGTTTTTCTTTGGAATTCGGAAATGGATTTGCCCCTCTTCAAATAGTTGACCAATTTTTTGACTTTTTTGGCGGAGTTGTAAAAGGCATAACCCGTACTGGGCTTAGCCCAGCCCCCAGCAATACCGATCTTAATTACCTTGTTGGTGCTTTCTGACGAAAAGTCATAGCAGCTCATGGGAATGTTGCCCTGCTCTTCCTCCACTATATCATACGGGCCCGTGTTCAACTCATCGAGATAGGTCGCAATTGCCGTTTCATACTCTTCTCTTGGCAACACGGTCTCTGAAAACAAAGTGTATTCGACCAAGGCTTCTGTTTCAGAGAAAGGAAGTACGTACATGAACCGGGTATTTCCCTTTTGGGGGATGGAGAAGTCCATGAAAGTGGCCTCATCAATGTGAAAGACAGGGCGTTCTGTCTTGACAAACCATCCTAAAAAGTGCTGCTGTAAAACCGGATATTTTTGCTGTCCCCTTAATGCTTTATAATCGAAACGACTATCGAATACAACCTTGCCCATATAGTTTTCGTTCTTGCCGTTTACACGCACCGATTCTGCTGTTTCTTCTACGTAGAGAATCTCATCATTGCGGAATGTAACATTGGCATATCCACTAACTTTTTCCAAATAATGATGGTAAAAGTCCACTCCTCGAAGCATTTTATATCGATAAGGGGCAATGGCTTTGTGAAGGGCGGTTTCCTTTCCGGCGAAATAAATCTTTGGCCAAGTTTTATATGTTATGGAATCAAAAGTACCTTCGCCTTTTTCCCAAAAACACCAGGTACGGTCGTTTTTTCGTTTGCTGTCTTTATCCAACAACAAAATCGTTTTGTCATTAAAGAAATCATCTTTCCCCAGGGCATCGGCCAACAAAAGGCCCGAAGCACCGGCACCTATGATGATGAAATCGTAAGTCGGCATGGTGCAAAAATACAAATTAGAAAGCCGTATACCGCAACCCAAAAAACCCCGAATATCCTGATTGGGGGAGGTTCAATCTTCAAAGCAAAAAGCAATTTTATTGCGCATCCAAACCTATGGGCTGTGAGTGATTAGTGGTTCAGCCTCACTGTTTCAAGATATCGTGAAGTTGTTTTGGGGAGAGGTACACAAAATACCTATCGCTTATCTCAAACTTTTCATTGAGCAATACCATTGCAGGAAGTGAAAACGGCTGGTTTTTACGTGAGGCCAAAAGCAGGGGAATCTCATGGGTCGGGTTTCTCGTTTTACCAAGCTGTTTGTTTGTAAATAGCTCGCCACCGAATTGGATCGAATCGGCAGATTCTGCATTCATCTTAACGGCATAGTATTCGGCATTTAACTTTGAAATCACCTTCGAATCTTGAAATGCGGCTTGGTCCATTTTTTTGCAGTAGGTACACCAGTCTGCATAAAAATTAATGAATACCTTTTTTGGCTTTATGTTCAACGAATCTTCCAGTTGTTCAAAACTGAGCCATTGAATTTCTTTTTCTTGGGCCAAGCTCACCGTTGGTGATAGAAGTGTCATCAATAGCAATGCGATGCCTAAAAGGAAACGGGTTCTTATGGTATTGGGCAAACTGTTTTTCAAAACAGGTCTTGTTTTAATGAAGCTTTCCAAATTTTAGGCCAAAAAAGAACGCTCGTGGCGCATCGGGGCCATATATGTAATCGGAATCGCGTCCTGGACCGACATCAAAATCATCTTGAAAGCTATTAAAAATATTGGTAACTCCACCAGAAAGGGTGACCATAAAAGAGTCGCTGAAATCAAAATGCGTTTCCAACTTAATGTTCATATCAAAAAATGAACCCGAATCATTCAGCTCTAAAAACCCGGTATCGCTGATGACCCTGGGCACGGTCATATTGCCGGTATAAGTACCTGTAACATCCACATTGAATTTTTCACTTGGTATCCAAGTCGTGTTCAAATAGCCATAAAAGTTGGGCACACGAACGAATTCATCAATAATGATATCACTTTCTCCAGGGGTTCCGTCGCTTTCAAAGAGCAGTTGGGGTTCATCCCATTCGGTCTGCTGCAAAGTACCGCCCACCTGAAAACGCCATTCCGGATTTGGTGAAATTCCAAATTCAAAGTTTGAGCCATAAACACGGGCCCCCTCCCCATTTCTGACTTCCTCCAAAATGGAACCGTTTTCTAAAACGGCACCGGTACTGACCAAGGTAAATGGGTCTTCCAAAATGGTGTAGAATCCTTCCAAAAGAAAATCAAATTGCAATAGGTCCTTGGTTTTTGAATAGTTCAAAGAACCGGTAAACGCATTTGAAAATTCAGTGTCGAGGTCATCAGATAATATGACAAATTGCGGTTCACCGCCCACACTTGAAATGTGAAGGTCTTCATTAAAGGTCTGTGGGGCACGAAATCCTCGGGCATACCCTCCGCGAAGACGCCATTCTTCTGAAAGCTTATACGATAGGGTAATTCTGGGTGAGAGGGCCGTCTGGCTTAAATCCAAATCTCTTGCTATGCCCCCCACCGAATAGTCTCCTTTCACACTAACATTGTCTAATCGGGCACCCAGTAGCGCAGAAAAGTTGTCTGAAGGCTTCCATTCGTATTGGGCATAACCACCCAAGGTGTTCACGTTTTGGTCAACGATGCGATCGTAGCCCAGAATAATATCTTCGGTGTCATTGATGTTATATTCCGCACCGGCAGTTAACACATCGTTGTTCTGAAAAGTCTTGGTCAGTTGAATACCGTTGACCCAAGCAAGGTCTTTGGTCGTTCCGAATGCACCATTGGCCAATAGGCTGTCTTGTCTAGTTCTCTCACCGCCCAATCCACCATAATAACTATCGCGATTGGTATAAGAGGCAGACGTATAGATCTGCATCTGTTGCGTGCCATCTTTACTGTTCAATTCATAATCAGCACCGCCGATAAAGGTATCGTGGTCCAATTCTTCGGTAATGTCGGTGAATTGGGGGGCCAGATCCAATCGGTCGCCACCTCTTCGATACTCGCGAATCGCATTTAGGTTCACTGAAATACGACTTCTATCGGTTGGCCTTAAAAAAGCCTTGGCCCCAACGGTGGTATTGCGCAATTCGACCAATTCGGTAAACCCATCATCATTGGCATCATAAGACTCACGATTTCTGTAGGCACCAAAAAGGGTAACCCCACTTTTCAGATCATCAGCAACAATTGAACTATTGAAATTTAAGATTCTATCGAGGGCATCGCCTCCGACAATGGCCAGATTACTTCCTATTTCCCAAGTGTTCAAAACAGGGTCTTTGGTAATGATATTGACGGTTCCGGCTATGGCATTTGAGCCGTACAGTGCAGAACCTCCGCTACGTACCACCTCTACCCGTTCAATGATGTTGGTCGGGATCTGTTCTAACCCATACACGCCGAGCAGTGAGGTAAAGATGGGCCGACTGTTGAGCAATATTTGTGTATAGGCCCCGTCGAGACCATTTAAGCGCACCTGGGTAAACCCACAGTTTTGGCAATTGGTTTCTACACGCACCCCGGGCGCGAAGTTGAGGCCCTCTGCTACCGTAATAGATTGTGTGGCGGTCAATAATCTTGGTTTTAAAGAAGATACGACCACTGGGGCGCTTCTCCGTTCCACGCGATTTCGGGTAGCGCTGACCACCACTTCCTCTAGACCTAACGCATCTTCCAAGAGTGTAAAATCAACGGTCATGGGCAAACCCCTGGTCAAGGTCAAATCTTTGTTTTGTGAACGATATCCTTGTGCCTGGGCTATCAGGGTAACGGCTCCCACGGGCACCTGAAATTGATAGTTGCCATCTACATCGGTAGTAGTGCCTTCAGTGCCTCCCTTGACATAAATGCTGGCATAAGGCACGGGTTCTTCATTTGAAGTCACGGTTCCCGAGACCGAAACGGTCTGTGCTATAAGAAAATGGAAAGAAGTTACGGATAGAAAAAAAAGGAGCCTTTTCAAAAAAATAAGTATTTATAATTAGTCTAAACAAAAATAATTTAAATATGAGATGTGTAAAAAGAAAGTGGGATTTATTTTTTTAAATAAAAAATTTAGACAAATCTAAAAATATGTTTTGACAAATAAAATAAATTGTATCTTTGAGTAAAGTATTTTTCTTGACACGGGCCGAAGAGAACTATATCAAAACCATTTTTCATTTAGGAGGTAATACAGCTCGGTTGATTTCTACCAATGCCATTGCGGAAGAGATGGAAACCAAACCTTCTTCGGTGACCGACATGGCCAAAAGATTGGCAGGAAAAGGCCTTTTAGACTATGTGCCCTACAAAGGGGTCTCGTTAACCAAAAAAGGAAAAAAAACCGCTTTGGCCGTTGTTCGCAAGCATCGGTTGTGGGAAGTGTTTTTAGTCAGGAAATTAGATTTTACTTGGGATGAGGTACATGAGGTGGCCGAACAGTTAGAGCATATCAAAAGTGAAAAATTGATCGATAAAATCGATGAATTGCTCGATTTCCCCAAATATGATCCCCATGGGGATCCCATCCCGACCAAAACCGGAGAGTTTAAGGAGCGTGACAAGCAACCGCTAAACGAACTACCGATGGGCGCCACCGGAATTTGCGTAGGGGTGAAAGATACATCATCGGCATTTCTCAGATTTCTTGACAAAAATGACATCGCTCTGGGAGATGTGATAGAAATACTGGAAAAAGAAGATTTTGATGATTCTCTGTTGATCAAGATTGATGACCGTGAATTGCATATTTCGAATCAAATCGCTACCAATCTTTATGTTAAAAAGGAATAATTGATGGAACAGCTAATCGACTATTTTGAGAGTATCAACCCTATTCTAGCGGCTTTATATGCCACTTTGTTTACATGGGGGTTGACCGCTGCCGGAGCCGGCTTGGTCTATTTGTTTAAAAATCCGAGTAGGGCTTTGCTAGATGGTATGTTAGGTTTTACGGGTGGCGTGATGGTAGCGGCCAGTTTTTGGAGCCTGCTGGCTCCGGGCATAGAAATGAGTGATGGCGAGGGCTTTGTAAAGGTAATTCCCGCTGCTGTCGGTTTTTTATTGGGCGCATTGTTCATCTATGGGTTGGAC
>JANQOD010000278.1 GCA_028289745.1 Allomuricauda sp.
GGCCATCAATTGTTCGACATCTTTTTCATGAACAAGTCCGCGGGCATCAACGGGCAGGTTCAACAAGAAATTTCCGTTTCTTCCTATTGATTCGTAGTAGGTACGCGCCAGTCTTGGCAATGATTTTACCTGGTGGTCTTCACGGGGATGGTAATACCAACCGGGCCGTATAGAGGTATTCACTTCTGCGGGCAGCCAATGGGTGCCATCTTCATGCCCTGAACGCAATTCTACGTACCGCGGCCAACCGGGATGGATTTCATCTCTTCTCATGATGCTCCAGTTTGTCTCATTGGCCCAGCCTTCTTCATTGCCGACCCAACGAATATCAGGCCCCCCATCGCTGAATATTACCGCATTGGGCTGTAGTTCGCGAACCATGGCAGTGGTCTTTTCCCACTCGTAATAGGTTTTGTTATCGATTTTACGGGTCTCGTTGGCACCCCCATAAAAGCCCGACCCACCATTGGCCCCATCGAACCAGACTTCGAACAGTTCACCATAGTTGGTCAATAGTTCACGAAGCTGTTCATGAAATATTTTTACGTATTCGGGGTTTCCGTAGTGTTCGTTGTTGCGGTCCCATGGTGAGAGATAGAGCCCCAATTTCAATCCGTGTTCATCACATGCTTTTCTCAATTCTTGTACTAGATTACCCTTGCCGTTTTTCCAAAGGGAGTTTTTTACAGAATGTTCGGTGGTCTTGGTGGGCCATAGGCAGAACCCGTCATGGTGCTTGGCCGTGAGAATGATACCTTTCATGCCGGCTTCCTTTGCTACTTTTGCCCATTGACGGGTATCTAAATGGGTGGGATTGAACTGGCTTGGTGATTCGGCCCCAGTGCCCCATTCCATATCGGTAAAGGTGTTCATATTGAAGTGCACAAAGGCATAGTACTGCAGTTCATGCCATGCAAGCTGTCGCTCAGAGGGCAAGGGGCCAACGGGCTCTGGGGGGGCTACTTGGTCACAAGACGAAAAAGCCAACAGTACCGCTATAGTGCCGTACCAAATGTTCTTTCTTTTCATTTCAACAAATACCAGGTATAATGGTTTGGGTTTATCTCGATCTCTAAAGTTGTGTAAAAATCACGGTTGATGGAATAGGTCTTTTCAGTACGGCCTTCTTGTGAAATCTTCGCCGTATTTGTAAGACCGGTATAGTACATCGGAACCTCGATGGTTTCTTTTATGATTTTATCTGTCGGATTGAAAAGCATGAGAAACCCTTTTTCTTCAAGATGGGGATCCACATGCATGAATCCGTCCCATGATCTTCCGTCAGGCCTTTTGAGGTGTATGATGTCAGCATTTAGAATATCACGGTATTTTTTATAATGGTTGATCTGGTCGATCACCAGTTTTTTGGTCTTTTCAGTGTCGTAGAGCCTTGGCCCGCGATAGCATGCCTGCACGCCCGAGCCATAGTTTTGTGCCATGTGGGCCTCATAGGCATCAAGATGTTCTTCTAGGGGTTCTAAGGTGGCGGCAGCGCCTCCGCCGTGGTACTCTGTCAGGGGCACGAATGTCCAGGCCATCGATGGGGCTTTTTCCCAAGTGCCGTCATAAATGTTCTGTCGGCCGAGAACGATTTGTTGATCGCGGGGCAATGACCAGTTCACTTCTCGATAGCCAATGCCGCATTTGTTCGATCCCTCTAGAAAATAGAAATCGGGTGCATTGAGATAAATGCCCTCCTGGCGAAGCCAATTATAAAAATCTTTGGTCATGTTCCATTGCACCCATTGAGAGTCTTCATATCCCTTATGGTATTTGTGCGAAGTCGAGGCACAGTGATCGCCGGGGTATGGGCCATCATGTTCCAATAGGTCAAAACCTGTTTCTTTTAGAAAGCATTTCAATTTTTCTAAATAACTTTTTCCCCATTCGCTGGCCAAACAAGGGGCATTGCCAAATTTGGTGCCGCCCGGCTTGCCTGTTTCTATATTGATCACATCAATGGTCTCATCAATGCTTCTGCTCGAAAAAAGTGAATATCCGCCGAGTTCGATCCCTTTTTTATGGGCGTAGTCGGCGAGGCGTTTGAATTTTTGAATGTTTACGGCCGTAGTGTCTTCCATGTTCAAGCCACTGCCGAAACTTAAAATGACCATTTCATAACCTGTTTCAGCACACTGGTCGATAGCTGATCGTACCTTTTCATCATCTGTGGTGGTCAGGTGCATGAAAATGGGGTTTTCAGTGATCCAAGGAGCCAATGTTCGGTACATCTTACGTTGCGCTAGCGTATTGCGTTCCCTATCTGCCGTGTTGCCCAAAAGCAGTTCATAGGTTTTGAACGATTCGAACACCCCATTTGGCGCCAGGTCAATTTCAGGGCCAACGGGCAATTTACTAACCAGCAGACAGGGGGTTTCCATCTTCCAATTTACCTGTGAGGTGTATTCTGGGTCGGGTTCCCAAAAGGTGGTCACCGATGATTCACCTGCTGTGAACCCCCCAAAGGCATAGTTGCTCTCGACATGCATGTTGGGCCGTCTCCAGCGGTGGGGGGTTTCGACCGGATTTTCAGTTTCGGGGAAGGCCAGTAGCTCGCTTTTAAAGCGGTTCAGGGTCATGGTGTTCGGGCTGTCGTTCATTATGGTAATCCATTTGGCGATCAAAGGCAGCCCATCAAAAATTTCATAATGCACATTGATGGTTATACCGTTGAGCGCCGGATCTGAATGTTCAAAAGTCAATACCAGCTCTTTGCCTTTGGCATGTTCTTCTTTGGCTGTATGGTAACGTCTGCCACTGTTCCATTCTATATTTGGTGATATGGTTTTGATTTCATGCGAGATGTATCGAAAATCATTTGGTCTGGCCTTGAGTTTTGCCAACCATTCATTTTTTAGATACCCATGTTCTTTTAGGCCATGAAGCCCTCCGACGGCATAGGTGCTATCGTTGATGGTTACTTCGGCCTCTGGCTTGATACTGCGTAGCATGGTTTCTTTAGAGATCAGATTTTTATATTCGACAGTGGCCGCATTTGGGTGAAGCTGTATTTTTCGAAGAACCAATCCGTTGGTCAGAATTAGATTGCCGTCTTCTTTTTTAATTTCGGCAGCATAGCCACTCGAATCTATCAACCAGTCTTTTTGATCGTTTTGAGAAAACGAAAAACTGATGGCGAAACTGTTGAAGAACAGAAAAATGAAAAGGGGTTTAAATATCATCGTTTATGATTTCATTGGGCCAGGGTACTTTTTTTCCAGTTTTTTTGTGGCTGGGCATTTGAGCGTTAACCGTTTTCAGATGATTGCTCAATATGGTGGCGAGCTCATTTACTTTTTCAGGTCTTTGGTCTGCCAGGTTTTCTGTCTCACCGATATCTTTTGTGATATTGTACAGTTCTATTTTCCGATCTTCATGAAAATAGATAAGCTTAAAATCACCCGATCGTACCGCACTATGGGCACCGATGCCCGGCCCATTTGGCCCCCATTCATTTGGGTAGTGCCAAAATAAGGGGCGCTGATCTTTTGGAGGATTTCCTTTCAAAACGGTTACAAAGCTCTGACCATCGATTTTTTGCACCGTGCGGGCATTGGTGATACCGGCCATTTCCACTAGGGTAGGATAAAAGTCTTCGATAATGATTTGATGGTCGGTGATCGATGAGGGTTTTGTTACGCCCGGCCATTTGACCAACATGGGCTCCCTGATGCCCCCTTCATAAATAGATCCCTTGCCACTGGCCAAAGGTTTATTGTGGGTATGGGGTTCACCACCACGTGCAACGGCGCTCAGGCCACCATTGTCAGACATGAAGAGGATGACGGTGTTGCCGGCCAACTTTTTTTCCTCTAGATAATCCATGATATCACCTAAGCTTTTGTCCATGCCCTCTATCATGGAAGCATATTTTGCTTCGGTCGAATCTAGATTCCTATCCAGATATTTTTGCAGAAATCTTTTGTCGCCCATAATGGGGGTATGTACCGCATAGTGTGACATATATAGAAAAAAGGGTTTTTGCCCGACCACGGAATCTAAACGGGTCAAGGCTTCACGGGTCAAGGCTTCTGTGAGATAGATATCGTCGCCATGGTATTTCTTGAGTCCGGGTACGGCCCAAACCGCTTTCCCTTTTTTACCGTTGCCGAAATTTTCCGTGCCCAGATAGCTCTCTGGTGCACCGGCCGCATGGCCGGCAATGTTCACATTGAAACCTAGGTTCAAGGGGTTTTCGCCCAGTGTGCCAATTGCGCCGAAATGGGCCTTTCCGGTATGTATGGTAAAATAGCCCGCGGTTTGCAAGAGTTTTGGAAGCGGCGTGGCATGAACGGCTTTGGGGTCACCGGCCACAGGGCTCATACCATTGACATTCCATTCAGGAAAGCGTAGAGTCGGATGATTTTTTTCCATCGGCTGGAGCGCATCTTTACGAAGTGTCCAATTGGTGACCCGGTGGTGTGCGGCGTTCATGCCGGTCATCAGACTGATACGGGTGGGCGAACATACCGGTGTGGCATAGGCTTGGGTAAATTTCATGCCCTCCGCGGCGAGGCGCTCCATATTTGGGGTATGGTAACGGTCATTGAAAGGGGTCTTTTGGTTCCAAAAGGGTACCGAGGTATCTTGCCATCCCATGTCATCGACCAGAAAAAGCACAATATTGGGGCGGTCTATTGTCTTTTTCTCTTGCGTTTGACAGCCTAAAAACAAGATGCAGCTACCTAAAATCCAATATTTTTGAGCTAAGGATCCCATGTTAATTGCTCTCTATTACGGCTCCATCTTCACGATAGAGATCTACCTCATCGTTCAACAATAGGGCGAGCACCGTCATCTGCTTGTCCAATACATGTTCGGGTACCTGAATGTAGGTAATGCCAGGGTAGTGGCTCCAATAGACCTTGCCCACCACTTTGTGCGATAATTTGGTGCCCTCGCCAACTACCCAGATACGATTGATTTTGTTCTTCAATCCTCGAACCACGATTTCTCCCTTAGGGTCGCCCTTAATAAAAAGGTACAGTATTTTTCGGTCTTTTGACAATGTGGTAGGGCCATAAAAATGTTCTTTGGGTATGCCGGCCGCAGTGCCATAAATGGCTTCCTTGTGTTTGTTGGTCCATTCGCCCAACCCCTTCAATATTTCGACTTGCTCTTTAGGTATTGAGCCATCGGCTTTTGGCCCGATGTCAAGTAATAAATTTCCTCCGTTCGAAATAACATCTGTAAAAATCCCTATAATTTGATCTATGGTCTTGTAATCGCGGTCGTTTTTTTGATACCCCCATGAATTGTTCATCGTCATGCACAATTCCCAATACTTGTCTTTAGGTCTGGTGATGGGCATGCCCTGTTCGGGAGTCGAATAGTCGCCGTATCCTTGAAGCCTTGAATTGAGAATGGCCTTCGGATTGTGGTTCAATAGCAATTGTCGAACCTTTGGTGCCTGCCATTCTTCTGAAGTGTGCTCCCAATCGCCATCGAACCACCATAGGTCGGGATTGTAATTTTCGGAAAGTTCTTTCAATTGTCCTTGAGAATAATTGAGAAAAGTGTTCCATCGCTGGGGCCGGTCTACAATTTTATATCGGATGGAATCTCTGGTGAAATGGGTATAATCTGCATACGACCAATCGGGAAGCGAAAAGTAAATGCCCACTTTTAGATTGTTTCTTCGCAAGGCCTTTACAAAAGGAGCGATTAGATCACGCTTGGTGGGAGAGCTTTCAAGGGCGTTCAGATTACCGAATTTGGTATTCCATAGTGCAAAACCATCGTGGTGCTTGGCGGTGATGACCGAGTATTTGGCACCGCTCTTTTTGATAAGATCCGCCCATGCCAACGGGTCATAATTTTTTGCGGAGAAACCTTTTGTCTGCTTTAAGTAGTCTTCGTGTGAGATGTAACCATTGTAGAATGACCAAGACTCATCGATGCCATTGACCGCATATAGGCCCCAATGGATAAAAACGCCCAGTTTGGCCTCTTTGAACCATTGCATTTTTGATTCGGCAAGGTCTTCTTCTTGTTTGCCCAGATCTTGTGACATGGTTGTCAAGCCGCACAAAAACCAGCAAAGGGGCATTATGTATTTTTCGATGTATCTGTGGCTTCTCATAATAAAACAAGAATTAGGTCATTTATGGCGTTTCGGTCAAGTTATAAAATGATATGGCGTTCAATCCTACGATTTTGTCTTGTGCTTCTTTCGAAAATCTTGACACATATTTCAATACTATTGACAGTACTTTATGGTATTTGCCAGACAGCAGGCATACGGGCCAATCTGATCCGAATACGATTCTGTCAATGCCAAAAGAGTCAAAGATTACATCAAGGTAAGGATAAAAGTCACGTACGCGCCATTCGCCCCAAGATGTTTCGGTAACCAGGCCTGAAACTTTGCAAAATACATTTTTGTGTTTGCCCAGTTCTTTCATGTAATGGGCCCAATATTTTTCGACAACACCGTTTATTTTGGGTTTGGCCATATGGTCAATAATGAATCGTTGCTTCGGAAATTCTTTGACCAATTCGAGTGCTGCGGGCAATTGTCGGGGGTAAATCAAGATATCGTATGTCAAACCGTATTTGTCGAGCTTTGAAATACCGTATCGAAAATCGGGCCTTAACATATAATAATCATCGGGCTCGTCTTGTACGATATGTCGCAGCCCTTTGAGAAACGGATTTTTGGAGTACTTCCCCAAAGCTGTTTCAATGTCATCGGAACATAGATCCAGCCAGCCGACCACGCCTTTTATGAATGGGTGTTCTTCGGTACACTTCAGCAAAAAATCGGTCTCTTTTTCTGACTGTTCGGCCTGTACCGCCACACAACCATCGATTTGGTTGTATTTGAGTATTGAGGCCAAGTCGTGGGGCATAAAATCTTTTTGGATGGCTTTCATCGATGAGCTGATCCATGAATGTACTTTTGGGTCGTATGTCCAAAAATGTTGGTGGGCGTCGATTCTCATTTTTCCCCAAAGGCTTTGATGTGTTGTTTTGAGCTTCCAAGCCCATCGATGCCCAATTCGACCACATCACCCGGTTTCAAGTAACGGGGAGGGTCTAAGCCGAGGCCTACACCAAATGGGGTTCCTGTCGATATAATGTCACCTGGCAGCAATGTCATGAACTGGCTTATGTAACTGACCAGTTTCGGAATGCCGAAAACAAGATCGGAAGTGTTGCTATGCTGCATGGTCTCTCCGTTCACTTTCAACCATAGGTCTAGGTCATGCGGGTCTTTGACTTCTTCTTTGGTCACCAAATAGGGGCCTAAGGGAGCAAAGGTGTCACAACTTTTTCCCTTTACCCATTGGCCTTCACGTTCTAATTGAAATGTACGCTCACTGTAATCATTGTGCAGCACATAGCCCGCAACGTATTTCATTGCGGTTTTCTCATCAACATAGGTGGTTTTTTTGCCCATGACAATGGCCAGTTCGACTTCCCAATCGGTTTTTTGACTTCCTTTGGGAATGATCACATCATCGTTCGGCCCTGCAATGGCCGAAGTGGCCTTGAAGAACAATACGGGCTCTTTGGGAATGGCCATACCGCTCTCTTTGGCATGTTTGGCATAGTTCAGCCCTATGCAGACTATTTTTGAAGGCCTCTTTATTGGGGGCCCCAAACGCACACCGT
>JANQOD010000292.1 GCA_028289745.1 Allomuricauda sp.
GTAAAAAATGTAGCGGTACTGAATTACAACGCGGCCTCAGAAGAGATGATCTTTGAAGAAAAGGGCAATAAAATGGCCATCACCAGTGATCAGGTCAAACAAATTGACACCGTCATCATCGAAAACCGAAGGTTTGTTCAATATGACGGCCAGTTTCTTGAACTCATGAACGGATCAGAACCCGAGTTTTATATCGAGTACAAATGCCATATCAAGTATCCAGGGAGAATCGACGGCCCGGGAGGCAGAACCTCCCAAACTTCTGGCACCGAGACCTATTCCCTCAAAAACAATGCAAGTCAGATCTATAATGTAATCTTGCCCATGGGGTATGACACAAAACCATACCATTATTATTGGATCAGGAAAGATGGGGAATTGAAAAAACTGAAAAACCTAAAACAATTGGCGAAGCTGTATCCCGATAAAAAGAATGACTTCAAAGACTTGGTGAAAAAACTCAATGTTGATTTTGATGATGCGAAAAGCGTTATCGAACTGGTACAATACCTAGAAGCAAATTGAAGAACTTGGGTCATTCGCCATAAAAGAACGTAAGGGTCCTTAGCCTTTAATCTTATAAGCAGTTGGCAGTTGGCAGAAAGCAGTTGGCAGTTGGCAGTTGGCAGTTGGCAGTTAGCAGTTGGCAGTTAGCCGTAGGCAGTTGGCAATGACCAATAACCTTGAACCCTAAACCTTGAACTTTTAACTTTTAACTCATAACCAGTAGGCAGAAAGCAGTTGGCAGTAAGCAGTTGGCAATGACCAATAACCTTGAACCCTAAACCTTGAACTCTTAACTTTTAACTCATAACCAGTTGGCAGAAAGCAGTTAGCAGTAGGCAGTTGGCAATGACCAATAACCTTGAACCTTGAACCCTAAACCTTGAACTTTTAACTCATAACCAAGTATCAAACATCGTGCTTCTCGCTTCCCGCATCGCGCACCACGCGTCATTCCGAAATGAGCACAGCGATTGAGGAATCTATCAAAATAGAGATTTCTCACCCTAACGGGTTCGAAATGACAAACAAAGTACGAATGTCATTCCGAAATGAGCGCAGCGATTGAGGAATCCATCAAGATGTAGATTTCTCACATACGTTCGAAATGACATTGGGGGCTTTTGCCATTCCTCACTTTTCCCTTAACCCTTAGACGTTAGTCGTTAGTCGCTAGGCAAAGACCATTAACCTTGAACCCTAAACCTTGAACTCTTAACTTTTAACTCGTAACTCATAACCAGTAGGCAGAAAGTAGTTAGCAGTAGGCAGTTGGCAGTTGGCAATGACCAATAACCTTGAATCCTAAACCTTGAACCTTGAACTTATAACTCATAACTTTTAACTCATAACCAGGTATCAAACATCAAACACCGTGCATCGCGCATCAAACACCGAGCATCAAACATCAAACACCAAGCATCGCGCATCACGCACCGAGCATCACGAACAAACACCTTTAACTAATAACTATTAACTATTAACTATTAACCAATAGCTATTACCCCTCCACCCCTAATCCCTTTACCTTTTCAAAAGATTTCCCTACTTTTAGGACGCTTTTTTCACAGCTTCCCCCACTGTATGACTAACCGTAAACATCCTCCATAATGAAAGGATTCAAAAGTATGTTCGGCCACTTTTTACCAGTAGTTGCCCTAGTGTTGTTTGTAGCTTGCAAACAAGCCGAAAAGAAGATAGAGTATGGCAAGGCAACACAAGAATTGATAGCCTTGGTCGAAAGTGACCCCGAATTGAAATCATTGTTGGAGGCCTCCATCGAAAAGGCGCGACAGCTAAATGCTGACCACAATACCAATCCCGCGCAAAATCTTGAGGCGTACTATGATTTCATCACTTGGGCCGAAACAGCGATGCCCTGGACCCTTTTGAAGAAAGAAGAATATCCTGAAATTTTTGACAATACCTTTCAAAGCTTATGCGCCTTCTATTTTCTTATAGACCAACCGCTGCCCGAATTGGAGGGCAAAGGCTTGGTCAACAATTCACTGCAATACGCCGAACCCTTCGCCTCTTGGTTGGTCAGTTTTAGTAAATCATGGGGGCAGTTTTTGGATACGGAGGCCTCATGGAACGAAGCATACTACCAAATGGCTTTGAACGATCCCAATTTCGGACTCCAGAACGGATGGTACGAAGACCCCTCGAACTGGAACACCTTTAACGAGTTCTTTGCCCGTTATCTCAAATCGCCCGACCAGCGCCCCATTACCGCCCCTGAAAGCGATTCGATCGTAGTATCGTTTGCCGATTCAGAACCGCAGGGGGTGTGGGCCATTGACAGTACCTCGCATTTAGTGGCCGACAAGGGTGTGGCCGTAAAATCGGCGACCCTGAGGTCAATCAAAAAATTGATCGGCGAAGACTCTGAATACGAGAATGCCTTTGCCAACGGCACCTTCACCCATTCGTTCTTAAACGTAAATGACTACCACCGTTATCATTTTCCAATGGGGGGCACGATTAAGCAGATTCGAGTGATACCCGGTGGTAACCCGACCGGAGGCGAACTGTGGTGGGACGTCGAACAGGGCCGCTACGTCTTCAACCCCAATGCCAAAACGGGTTGGCAATGTGTTGAAACACGTGGTTGTGTGATTCTCGAAACCGAAGACTACGGTCTGGTCGCCTTGTTGCCCATTGGTATGGCAGCAGTAGGCTCAGTCAATTTTGAAGATACGCTCGAAGTGGGCACCCAGGTGAAAAAGGGTGATATGCTAGGGCACTTCGCCTTTGGCGGTTCAGACTTTATCATGATTTTTCAGAATGGCGTGCAGTTCACCTTAGATGCGCCCAAACAAGAAGGCGGTGAAGGCTACCGGCATATTTTGATGGGTGAGCGCCTGGGGGTGGTCGAAAAAATCCTAAAAAAAAGCCCAGAACAATAATCTGGGCCTTCTTGGTCATGCGGTTGTCTTTTAGTTTTCAAAAGTGGTACTGGAAATTTCGTTGGTCGTACCGTTGTAATCATTTGCCATCTCGACCAATGCCTCTAAAAATGGCATATCACAATTAGCACCAAAAGAAGCAGGGCGTTGCAACTGGTTTCTGAATTCGTAATCACCGTTTTGGTACTTTTTCATCATTTCTGAATTGTTGCCAAAATAATTCTTGATATTGACCGACCTGATATTCTTGGGGTTTTTGTCCCTCTTATTTTGGATCAATACCTCAAAATTGTTGGTCATGAACGCCAAATGCTGCGGGCCACCTTCCAATTTTGAATCTATAACAGGCCCATGAATGACACCATTATCGGTACGGTAAAACTTTCTATACACGGTGACATCACCATCGGCCATGACCTCTAGCAAAAAAGGTTTTGGCAACATGCCTATTTTGGTGGTAGCAGAAAGGTTCACGTATTTGACTTGTTGAAAACGTCTGCCGTTCTCTAGGGCAAAACCCGCTATTTCTTTGGCCTTGAACTTTTCAATGGCCTTCTTTGAGATTTTTTTGCCCGCTGCGTATTGGGTATAGGCATTTTCGTCGATTACCCGTAACCCTTGTTGAAAAAGATGGGGTTTGCAATCGTTGATAAAAATGTAACCTTCTTTGGTATTTCCTTTTTTAAAGGTATAGGTTCCCTTGTAATAATTTGCACATCGGCCGGTTTCTTCCTCCTGTGCATAGCTACTGGCAACCATTCCGGTCACCATAAAGAGCGTGAGTAGTTTGATCCTAAGATTCATAATGTGATTTTTGGGGTTTGAAACAATAACTTAAAAAATTGTCTTTTAGTATGTTATGCTGTGTTTCAAGTGGTTATCGATAATCCTTGTGCCCAAAAAGAGGATTGCTGGGCAACAAAAACGTACATTTGGGTTTTTCCTAGCTAACTTTTGTCTCTAGATCACCGACCGATAAAGTTCCACTATCTGAAATGGGCGTTACTGTTTTCCGTTGTAATGGGATATGCTCCGCTTCGGGCACAGACCAGGCCCTCATTTAAAGCGGGCCAGCTTACCCAACCGCTACAATTTGACGGTATCTTGAACGAGACCGATTGGCAGAACGCCCCTGTTTTGAACACCTTCAAAACAACCGTTCCCGAAGAGGGTGGTATTCCCTCGCAAACCACTACGGTACAAGTCATTGCAGATGCCAGAACAGTGGTGATTGGAATTACCTGCGACGACAGCGATCCTGACGGAATCATCCGTTTTTCAAAACTTCGGGATGCCGATATCTCTGAAGAAGACCATGTCAAGGTGGTCATCGACCCCTTTCTCGACGGACAGTCGGGCTATATTTTTGCAGTGAATTCATTGGCCGCACGTTACGATGCACTGGTGTCGAACCGCGGGGAATCTGAGAACGAAGACTGGGACGCCGTTTGGGATGCCAAAACACAGATCACCGATAAAGGTTGGTCGGCCGAAATCGTGATCCCCATACAGAGCATTGCCTTCAAAAGGGGGATCTCAGAATGGGGCTTCAATGTCGAGCGGCGCATACAGCGCAATTTAGAGACCATTCGCTGGGCCAATGTAAAGCGCGACCAATGGCTTATTCAGACCAGTAGGGCCGGCTTGGTCACTGGGCTTCCTGAGTTCAATTACGGACTTGGGCTCAATGTGCGCCCCTCTTTGATCGGCAACCTCAACCAAATCGGCGAAGAAGGGGCCGCCGTTCTCGATCCCACTTATAGTTTGGATGCCAACCAGCGTATCGGTCCCAATGTATTGGCCACCTTCACGGTAAAGACCGATTTTGGGGAGACCGAGGTCGATACCCGCCAGACGAACCTCACCCGTTTTCCGCTGTTCTTTCCCGAAAAGCGCACCTTTTTCTTAGAGGGTTCCGACATCTTCGAATTTGGCTTTGGCACGGGCCGCAGTACCATCATTCCCTTCTTCAGCCGAAGGATCGGCCTTCGCGATGATATTCAGGTGCCGGTCATCGGGGGTACCAAACTGAATGGAAGGATCGGCAAGACCGCTTTCGGGGGCCTGGGCATACGTACCGATGATTTTGAATTGGAGGGTGACAATTTTGAGGCCACCAACATGGGGGTCGTGCGGCTGCGCAGAAACGTGCTCAAAGAAAGTTCGGTGGGCTTCATCGCCACTACGGGCGATCCCTTGGGGCGCGAAAACAGTTGGATGACCGGGGCCGATTTCACCTTTCAGACCACTCGGTTCAAGGGCGACAAGAACTTCTTGGTGGGCGGTTGGGCGATGTTCACCGACCGGGCCGATCTCACCGAAGACCGTTCCGCCCTTGGCTTTAAGATCGACTACCCCAACGACCGTTGGGACATTGCCCTGACCTACGCCCGTATTGGAGCGGACTTCGATCCCTCCCTCAGTTTTGTGCCCAGACAGGGAGTGCACTTCCTCCGTGGCGGGGCCACCTTTGCCCCAAGGCCCA
>JANQOD010000299.1 GCA_028289745.1 Allomuricauda sp.
ACATGGGCAAAGTTGTTGACCCTTGCGCATTCGGTCACCGATAGGTCATCGGTGACGGCATACATCACCCCCGAGGTGCCCCCCGTGGCCGCTACTTCACCGGGCCGCAATACGTTCAACGAAAGCGCATTGTTGGGTTGGTCACCGGCCCGATAGAGGATTGGGGTGCCCTCCAGAAGGCCGCTTTCTTCGGCCCCCTTTTCAAAAACCGTGCCCTGGGGCCCAAAGGTGGGGACGGTGTCAGGGACCATATTCCTCGAAATATCGAAATGATCCAAGATTTCCTTGGAAATCGTCTCGTCTTGAAAATCCCAAAAGATACCTTCTGAAAGACCTGATATGGTCGTGTTGATCATGTTTGAAAAACGATAGGCGATATAGTCGCCCGGCAACATAAATTTATGGACCCTTTCAAAAATGTCTGGTTCATGTTGTTTCACCCAGGCCAATTTTGAAGCGGTAAAATTTGCCGGGGAGTTCAGTAAGTGCGCATCGCAATGGGCCCCGCCAATGGCACTGTAGGCTTCTTCGCCAATTTCAACGGCCCTGCTGTCGCACCAGATGATCGACCTTCTCAATGGTCTTCCATCCGCATCGACAATGACCAGCCCGTGCATTTGATAGGCGATGCCGATCGCTTTGATGTCTTTTGGCACTACTCCTGTCAATGCTTTGATCTTTTGTATTCCCTCACAGACCAATCGCCACCAATCTTCCGGATCCTGTTCGGCCCATCCTATTTTTGGCGCATGAATGGACATTTCGATTTCGGGCACCTGTACGACTGCCATACTCTTGCCATTGGCGCTTTCAACAAGGGCAATCTTGATGGATGAACTCCCTAAATCTATTCCTAAATAATACAATGGATATCAACGTAAGAGAAACATTTCTAAAAATATCAAAAAAACTAACAAATGGATTACTTTTAGGGCAAAAGCTTATGACTATGGATTTGGTAATCGGAATCGATATCGGGGGTACAAAAACAAAGATCGGACTCGTTGACAGAGAAGGGAACTGTTTGATCAAAAAGAATTTCAGAACCAGGGAATACCCAGACCTGAATGCCTATCTCGATCAAGCCAAAGGTGTTGTGGATTCGTTGTTGGGCGAATTGGATGTCGAGGCCAATATACTGGGCTGTGGTATTGGCGCCCCTAATGCTTCAAGCAAAAAGGGAACCATTGAAAATGCTGCCAATCTGCTCTGGAAAGGATCTACCCCCATTCTTGAGAGGTTTAGGGAAAAAATGCCCATGCCCATGCGCATCATGAACGATGCCAGTGCAGCGGCCTTGGGCGAGATGCTCTTTGGCAATGGTAGAAACATGACCGATTTCATCATTGTTACCTTGGGCACCGGATTTGGGGCCGGCATTGTGGCCAATGGCCAACTTATCGATGGGTATGATGGTTTTGCAGGTGAGCTTGGCCATATCGATATGACCATTGGCGACGGACGCATGACCGGATTGGGTGTGCCGGGCGGTCTTGAGGCCTATGTTTCGGCAACTGGACTCAAGAGAACGATCATGTTCATGCAGAGCAAGTATATGGATGACAGCAGGTTCAGGGATATATCGTACAATGGGCTTCATGGCGAAGAGATTACCAAGGCTGCTGAAGAAGGAGACCCCATTGCCCTGAAAGCCTTTGATTTCACGGCCAAGATCATGGCGCAGGCATTGGCCAATTTTACAGCTTTTACCCAGCCTGAAGCCTTTATTTTGATGGGAGGGCTCATGCAAAGTGGAAAATGGTTGACCGATCCGTTGAAAGTATATTTTGAGGAATTTCTATTGGATGTGTATAAGGGAAAAGTAAAGATCATGACCTCGGGCATGCCCGGTAAAGATGCTGCCATTTGTGGCGCTGCCGCTTTGATTTGGGAAAATCATCGGTAAAGGGGGTGCTGTTGTTCAATGTTGGAGGTTCAAGGTTCGGGGTTTTCCATAATGCATAACGCTGAACCGATGACCCTGATTTCGCAGTTCGTAGTTCGCATTTCGCATTTCGCGATTCGCACTTCGCAGTTCGCATTTCGCGATTCGCAGTTCGTACTTCGCATTTTGTACTTCGCATTTCGTACTTCGCATTTCTTTCATATCTTTGCCCCGTTGTGTTGGTTCCGAAGTACTCGGAACAGGTTGTGACACCTAATAGGTGTCTGCCAATGAAAGGCTTTCCTAACGGAAGGCTTTTTTTGTTCATTACATATTGTGGATGAGGTAATGTATTAGGGAAGCGGCCAGTTTAGCGGTGCGCCCATCAACATCATATTTTGGGTTCAATTCTGCGATATCCAAAGAAATCAGTTTTTCAGAGGCCAAAATGGTTTTCAACGATTCCAGTACGATATCTTGTGAATAGCCCATGGGTGAGGCCGCACTGACCCCCGGGGCAAAGGCCGAAGAAAAGCCATCAAGGTCAATGGTAACGTAAACCTGGTCAACGCCCTTTAGAAAAGCGATGATCCATTTATTGATCTCATCGACAAATTGCATTCGAAAGGTATCACGCTCCAAAAATTTGGCATCCAGTGCTTGGGCGGTCTGAAACAGCGTTCGGTCATTGGCATCTTTTCGAATACCAAGGCATAGATAATGAAAGGGGTCATTTTCGTTGGCGATTTGGTAAAAAGGAGTGCCCGAATTTGCGCCGTGGGTATCATCTCTGAGGTCAAAGTGTGCATCAAAGTTGATGATGCCTATCGAAGGTCTTCGTTTTTCAGCGATTAAATATTTTTTGATTCCGTTATAGTGGCCGTAGGCGATGTCGTGTCCGCCTCCCAATAGTATCGGTAAAGTGCCTGATGCCAAAAGTTTGGCGGTATGATCGGTAAGTTGTTGTTGGGCCGCCTCCATATCGCCATCGGCACATACCACATCGCCGAAATCAAACAGAGCTACTTCGTTTGGCAGATGGTTGGGCATTTTGGCCAAGGCCTTACGAATATGGTATGGACCCTCTTTTGCCCCAATGCGGCCTTGGTTTCGTTTGACCCCTTCATCACAGGCATAGCCTAGAACGGCAAAACTTTTTTGTGTTTGTTTTTCAATTTCGGTCACAGGGAGACACTGCACTTTCTCATGTAGGTAGAGTTGTTGCGCAGAAGTTCTGCCCGACCATATTTTCGATGAAGGTTTTTTATAGGTGGCCATGTTCACTCAAAGATAGCATCCAAAAGATTGTCATCGACCAAATTCGGTAAGGTCACTTTAAGTTCTGGCGTACGGGCCATTTCCCTTTTGATGGCAAACAACGCTTCGTTATTGCGCGCCCAACTTCTTCGCGAAATACCGTTGTTCACATCATAAAAAAGCATGCGCTTCAATCGTTTTGATGCTTCTTCACTGCCGTCGAGCACCATACCGAAGCCCCCATTGATAACCTCGCCCCAACCGACACCGCCACCATTGTGGATCGATACCCAGGTCGCGCCCCTAAAGCTATCGCCAATGACATTGTGCATGGCCATATCAGCGGTAAACTTGCTTCCGTCATAAATATTGCTGGTCTCCCTGAATGGAGAATCGGTACCACTGACATCATGGTGATCCCTGCCCAAGACCACAGGGGCCGAGAGGTCACCGTTATGAATGGCTTGGTTGAACGCCTCGGCAATTTTCACACGGCCCTCTGCATCGGCATACAGAATTCTGGCTTGAGAGCCGACCACCAATCGGTTTTGCTCGGCCTCTTCGATCCATTTGATGTTGTCTTGCATTTGTTGCCGGATTTCCTTGGGAGCGGTTTCCATGACTTCTTTCATTACCCGCAGGGCAATCGCATCGGTCTTCTGTAAATCTTTGGTATTGCCCGAGGTGCAGACCCAACGAAAGGGACCAAAACCATAGTCGAAACACATGGGCCCCAAAATGTCCTGCACATATGATGGGTATTTGAAATCCACTCCGTTGGGGGCCATGACATCACCGCCGGCTCGAGAGGCCTCCAACAAAAAGGCATTGCCATAGTCAAAGAAATAGGTGCCCCTGGCATGGTGCCCGTTGATGGCCGACACCTGCCTTCGCAACGATTTTTGAACCGCTGATCTGAAGGCTTGGGGATCTGTGGCCATTAACTCGTTGGCCTCCGAAAAAGAAAGCCCCACAGGGTAATAACCTCCTGCCCATGGGTTGTGCAGTGAAGTTTGGTCAGAGCCTAGATGTATAAAAATGTCTTCTTCATAGAACCGTTCCCAGACATCGACGACATTGCCGATATAGGCCAAAGAGATTGTTTCATTCCCTTCAATGCCCCTTTTGGTACGTTTGACCAGTTGACCCATATCGTCGATCAGCTCATCGACCCAACCTTGTTCATGTCTTTTTTGTGCTGCGGTCGGGTTCACTTCCGCACATATCGTAATACAGCCCGCGATGTTACCCGCTTTGGGCTGTGCCCCGCTCATACCGCCCAACCCGGCGGTCAAAAACACCTTTCCCTTTGAAGAGTCCCCTTTTTTCAACACCTTTCTGAAAGCGTTCATAACCGTGATGGCCGTGCCGTGCACGATACCTTGTGGCCCGATGTACATATACGAACCCGCGGTCATTTGCCCATACTGGGTAACGCCCAAGGCATTGTAGCGCTCCCAATCATCGGGCCTTGAATAATTGGGGATCATCATTCCGTTGGTGATCACGGCCCTTGGTGCTTCTTTTGACGACGGAAAAAGCCCCATGGGATGGCCTGAGTACATGTGCAAGGTCTGTTCATCGGTCATCTCCGCCAAGTATTTCATGGTCAGAAGGTACTGAGCCCAATTCTGAAACACGGCCCCATTGCCCCCATAGGTGATCAACTCTTCAGGGTGTTGGGCCACCGCGGGATCCAAGTTGTTCTGGATCATCAACATTATCGATGCGGCTTGTCGGCTTTTTGCGGGATAGTCACCGATAGGGCGTGCATATAGCTCATAATCGGGCTTGAAACGATACATATAAATGCGGCCACGGGTGCGCAATTCTTTCGCAAACTCTGGGGCCAGTTCGCTATGCCACTCTTTCGGAAAGTAGCGCAGGGCATTGCGAACGGCGAGTTTTTTTTCTTCGGATGTCAAGATGTCCTTGCGCTTGGGCGCAGGATTACCGCCCTTGTGGTATGGTCTTTTTTTTGGTAACTCCTTTGGAATTCCCTGAAGGATGGCTTCTTTGAACAAAGGAAGTGTTGAGGTGGCCATGTCAATAGGTTTTGATTCCGTTTTTCCAAACACCAGAGGGTTTTAATTGTCCTTGGTGATAAGTGATTTCTTGATAGTTATCTGTGGCGAAGGCCACAAAGTCAGCCTTTCTTCCCTTTTTTAAAACTCCCCTGTCTTGCAGGTTCAACGCGGCAGCGGCACGAAAAGTGATACCGGCCAACACTTCGGCGTTTGACAGTTTTTCAAACGTTCCCAAAATGGCCGCTTGCGAAAGCAGGTCACCCATGGGTGCTGAACCGGGGTTATGATCGCTGGCAACGGCCAGGGCCGCCCCTGCATCCAATAGCTTACGGGCCGGGGTGAAATCACAGCCAAGTCCCAAAGAGGCACCGGGCAAAGCGATGGCAATGGTATCGCTTTTTGCCAAGAGTGCTACCTCTTTTTGGGTGCTGGCCTCTAGATGATCGGCACTGATGGCATTGAAATCAACGGCGACTTGGCTACCGCCCGTGGTGAACTGATCGGCATGTACCGTTATGTCAAAACCATGTTGTTTCGCTTTTTCGAAATAGGGCTTTATGTTTTCGGGAGAAAACGCGCTTTCTTCAATAAAGCCGTCTACCCGATCCGCCAATTTTTCCGATTTTAAGATGGGAAATAGTTTTTCGCCGATCTCTTCTAAATATTCTGTGGGACTTCCATCCCAATCTTTTGGTACCATATGGGCCGCCAAACAGGTGCCGACCAAATCTTGTGCCGACCGATCACCGGCTTCCTTGATGGCACGAAGCATTTTGAGTTCTTCTGCAAGGGAAAGTCCATAACCGCTCTTGACCTCTAAAGTGGTGATCCCGTTGGCCAATTGCTTTTCGCACCTTGCAAGAATGCCGTTGACCAGCATTTCATTTGATGCTTTTCGGGTTTGGGTGACCGTATCCCAAATACCGCCTCCGGCTTTTGCAATTTCCAAATAGGTCTTGCCCGAATTGCGGAGGGCATAATCCCTTGCCCGGGAACCCCCGAAACAGATATGGGTATGTGAGTC
>JANQOD010000163.1 GCA_028289745.1 Allomuricauda sp.
TCGATAAAAGGAGAAACCGTTATGGAAGAACAGAAAGAGACCGAATGCACGGTCATTGAAAATGGGCCACTTCTGGTCAGCGGCATGTTAAAGGTGACCTTGGCCAATGGCACCATCGAAACCAAGAAAAGATCTACCGCTTTTTGCCGTTGTGGCGCATCGAACAACAAACCCTATTGCGACGGCACGCACAACAAAACCGGATTTAAGGGATAATAAATGGAAAAACACCGAAACCTTTCCGATATCGAGTTTTCAGCACGCTTCGCCAATGCGACCTTGAGACCAAAACTCTTCACCCATGAGGCGCACCTGCGATTGGCATGGCTTTATATCAAAAACCATGGTTTAGAAACCGCTATTGATCTGGCCTGTACACAAATAAAACACTTTGCCGAATCAAATGGGGCCTTTGATAAATTCAATAAGACGTTGACCGTGGCCGCCATACGGGCCGTCTATCATTTTATGCTGAAGTCTGAATCGGCTACCTTTCATGGTTTCATCAAAGAGTTTCCGAGGCTGAAACACAATTTCAAAGCGTTGATGGCCGCGCACTACGGATTTGACATCTACCGTTCCCCAAAGGCAAAAAAAGAATATCTGGCACCTGACCTATTGCCCTTTGATTAATTGGCCCTTATGGTCGCTTCAGGTTTCGAGGGCATTCAAAAATTCCCTGACAGCGCGATAAAGGTTCTCACCGGCCTTGGCCATGGCCACATTCAGATCGATAATACCCTTACTTACTTCAGAAACATGGGCCAAACCCATTTTTTTTGCATCACCTTCTGAAAGGGCAACGGCACCACAGAACGCTGCCACCGGAATATGCTGTTTTTGTGCCGATGCAATCACACCTCCTATGGTTTTCCCTGAAAGGGTCTGATCGTCTAACTTGCCTTCTCCGGTAATGATCCAATCAGCATCTTTGATCTTAGTGCCGAAATCTGCCATTTCTTTGACCAAATCGATCCCTGACAAGAGTTCAGCATTCAAAAAGGCCACGGCCCCACCACCGACTCCGCCGGCGGCACCGGCACCGGGAATCTTCTGAAGATCGATCCCCATTTGTGAACTGACTATCGATGCAAAATGACGTAGCCCCCCATCGAGTTCTACAATTTCACTGGCAGAAGCCCCTTTCTGTTTGGCATACACCCTAGCGGCACCATTTTCTCCATAAAAGGGATTATCGACATCACAGGCCACTTTCACCGTGATTCCCGAAAGTGATTTTTTTGGAGGGATTATGGCCGCCACCTTGGCCAGGTTTTTTCCGATAGGGCTGAGTATTTTCCTGTCTTTGCCAAAAAAAGCATACCCTAAGGCTTGGGCCATGCCCATACCACCATCATTGGTAGCGCTACCGCCTATACCCAAAAAAATATGTTTTGCCCCTTTTTGAATGGCATTGGCAACAAGCTCACCGGTACCCAGGGTGGTCGTGAGCATACAATTCAACTCATGGGGCTGTAACAATCGGTGCCCTGATGCTTCGGCCATTTCGATGAAGGCCGTTTCTTTCTTTTCTGAAAACAAGTAGTGGCATTCTATTGCCCGAAATAAGGGGTCATTCACCGTGCAGCCGACAATCTTACCGCCAAGGTACTGTTCGGCCACCTCAATGGTACCATCACCGCCATCGGCAAGGGGCACCTTTACAATTTCTGAACGGGGAAACCTTTCAGCTACCGCTTTCTCGACAATGGTGCAGAATTCGGCCCCGGTCAATGAGCCTTTGAACTTATCGGGAGCGATGACAAACTTCATAAATAAAGGCAGCTGTTATACCCTGATAAAATACGGTTCTCACGGCTAAAAACAAAACCGTATTTTTGCTTTAAAACCTCACCATGAAAAATGTCTTTCTATTTCTTGCGTTCCTAGCTGTGGTCCCAGCTGTTTTTTCACAGTCAAAAAATTTCTTGGATGTACCCTATTTAGAGACCTCTGCCAGGGTCGACACCTTGGTGGCTCCCGATAAAATCTATCTGAGCATAACCATACAGGAAAAAGATTCGAAAGGAAGAAAATCTGTTGAAGAACAAGAGAACAAAATGGCCAAGAGCTTAACCGATCTGGGAATCGATGTAGACAAGCAACTGACCATTAAAAACCTGGCAAGCAATTACAAAAAGTATTTTTTGAGAAGTAAAGAGGTACTTAAAAGCAAGCAATACTCCCTACTGGTGCATGATGGGTTAACCGCCGGAAAAGTCATGGCCGCTTTAGAAGATTTGGGCATTGCCAACACCTACCTTGAAAAGACCGAATATTCAAAAATGGACGAATTGGAGCTGGAACTGAAATCAAGAGCCGTGAAAAAGGCCAAGAAAAAAGCTGATGCCCTTACTGAACCCTTGGGCCAAACCGTGGGCAAGGCCATTCATATCGCCGACCATTCGCAGCCCTATTACCCTAGGTACAATCAACCAAGAATGGAAATGGCAATGGCCAAAATGGATATGGCCGAACCCGAGCCTTTGGATATCGGTTTTGAAATGATCCGTGTAGAGGCTACCATAAATGTCAAGTTTGCCTTGTCTAATTAATGCCCTGTCATTCGTCTTCATACCAAAAGACACCATTATGAGGATTTTACCGTTTATTTTGCTACTCGGCCTGACGTTCGTACAGGCTCAAAATACCATGCAATTGTCAGCGGGGCAGACTTCTCCCGAAGCCACTCTAGATCAGGTTTCATGGCTAGCGGGCCATTGGCAAGGAGAGGCGTTTGGCGGTATCGCTGAAGAAATTTGGAGTCCTGCCCTAGGTGAATCCATGATGTTCGTATTTCGATTGGTCCATGACGGTAAGGTTTCCTTTTATGAAATCGGTCACATCAAACAGGTCGGGCCGACCCTTGTGATGCAATTGAAGCACTTTCATGGAGATTTAAGGGGTTGGGAAGAAAAGGATGAAACCGTCGATTTCAAATTGGTAAAACTGGAAAAAAACAAAGTGTTCTTCGAAGGCCTTACCATTGAAAGGGTAACGGAAGATCGGGTCAAGTTTTATGTGCTCATCGAAGATGGTGATAAAACCGAAGAGACCGTTTTTGACTACGCTAGGGTGCGATAAAGACCATATTCGTTCTGAGCAGGGGTCAATCCAGTACCGAGAGTGCAGAGTTGACCACCTTCTGTAGCTTGTCGGGGTCGGGATCTACTTTGGCCAACACTTGAATGCCATTATAAAGGGCAAATAACATCAAGCCTATTTCTTGGGCATTTTTCGACGGCGAAAGTTCACCGGTGTCGATTCCTTTTTGTACATGATCGATAAAAAGGTTTTCAACGGTTTCCTTATTGTCGAGTATTGCCTGTAACATCTTCTCATTTCCGGGGATCAGTTCGGTAGTGGTGTTTACCACAAAACAACCCTTACGGCATTTGTCGTTCGCCGCTTCTTCAATGGCTTTGTCAAAAAGTTTCTCAAACCCCATTTTAACCGATGGTTCCCCATCAAAAAGCTGCTGTAACCAGCCCCCAGTGTTCTTTCGATAATGTGCAAAGGCCTTGGCGAACAGTTCTTCCTTTCCGCCAAAGGTATCGTACAGGCTGGCGCGGTTGATGCCCAAATGCGACACCAAATCTTGCATTGAAGTGGCGTGGAACCCTTTTTCCCAAAAGAGTTCCATCGCCCTGTTCAATATTTCCTCTTCACAAAACTGTTTGGTCCTTGGCATGATATAACGTACCAAAAGTATCCAAAAAAACTATACTTGGGCGAACCCACCATCTACGGGAATTTCAGCTCCCGTGATATAGCTACTGTCTGATGAGGCCAAAAACAATGCCGTGGTGGCCACCTCATCAGCGTTCCCGAATCGACCCAAACTCACCAGCGAAGGAAAATTAGAGGCCATGGCATCAATATTCTCTTGGGGCACATTGTGCTTGCCGTAAATCGGGGTATCGATCGGACCCGGAGCTATGGCATTCACGCGAATTCCCTTGGGGCCAAACTCTGTGGCCAAGGTTCGGGTCAATGAGCGCAAGGCAGCCTTACTTGAAGCATAGGCCGACATTCCTGCAAAACCTTTGATGTTCACCACAGAAGTGTTGAAAATAATGCTCGCCCCCTCGTTGAAGTGTTCATAGGCCGCCTTGACCGTGAACAAGGGGCCGCGTACATTGATATCATACACCTCGTCAAAAATCGCTTCGGTCAACCCATCAATGGTTTCCAAACGAAAGATTCCCGCATTTAAGAAGATTACATCGATCTTGCCAAAGGTGTCGACCGTAGTCTTTACCAGTTGTTCACTGTCTGACGCACTGGCCGCTTCTGCCTTTACCAAGAGATAATCTCCAGAAAGTTCATGGGCAAGGGCATCTAATTTTTCCTGGCTCCTGCCCGTCAAGACCACCTTGGCCCCTTCTTGCAAAAAGAGCTTTGCCGTTTCTAGACCCATGCCACTGGTGGCCCCTGTTATGATGGCCACTTTGTTTTCCAACTTTTTCATTTGATATATTATTTGGTTTAAATTTCTATTTTGGAACAATCATTCCAATACAAACATATTCTTTTTAGAACGTTTGTTCCAAAAAAAATTCCACTTTAACAATTTTTTAAATTATTAATGGCTGTTTCGTATCTTCCTCACTCAAAAAGCCAACCTATGAGACCGCTACGATTGTTGTTGATCCTACTACTTGCCCTTCCTTTCTTTACCACTGCGCAACGAAGAAAAAAGAAGGCAACTGGCCCTGCCATTGTGTTGAACGATTCGCTATATTCTGGACTCAAATGGCGAAATATTGGTCCGTTTCGCGGTGGCCGCAGTGTCGCTTGCACGGGGGTCGTTGGCCGACCCATGACCTATTACATGGGCACAACGGGCGGTGGTATATGGAAAACCGTTGATGATGGTATTACCTGGAAAAATATTTCGGATGGGAAATTGAACACCGGTACGGTCGGTGCCATTGCAGTGGCAGAGAGCAATCCCAATCTTATAGTGGTCGGTATGGGCGAGCACGCCGCTCGCGGTGTGATGACCTCTATGGGCGATGGGGTCTATAAATCGACCGATGCCGGAAAAACATGGAAGCATATCGGTTTAGACGAGACGCGGCACATTTCTGATGTGATCATACATCCTTCCAATCCGGACATCCTATTTGTAGCTGCCCAAGGGGCACAATACGGGCCTTCACAACAGCGTGGCATTTATCGTTCAAAGAATGGGGGTGAAACCTGGGAACGCATACTTTTTGTCGATTCAACCACGGGGGCCTCTTCCCTATCCATGGATATGAACAATCCCCTGATCCTTTATGCGGCATTGTGGCAGCACAGACGTTACCCCTGGACCATGGAATCGGGTGGGCACTCCTCAGGCATCTACAAATCAACCGATGGGGGAACCACATGGAAGCAGCTGAAAAAAGGCCTGCCCGACACATTTGGCAAAGCGGGCATTTCAGTGTCACGGGCCAATTCAGAGCAGGTCTATGCCGTGATCGAGGCCGAAGGTGAAAAAGGCGGGGTGTACAAAAGTATGGATGCCGGAAAAACCTGGAAACAGGTCAACAAAAATCGTATCAATATCGCCCGTTCATGGTACTACATGGAGATTTTTGCCGACCCCCAAGATGAAAATGTGGTCTATGTCTTGAACGCTCCAGTGACCAAATCAATTGACGGGGGCAAAACCTTTACTACCTTGCCCACGCCGCATGGAGACAACCATCATCTATGGATCAACCCCTATGACAATTCAAAAATGATCAACTCGAATGACGGAGGTGCCAATGTTTCAAACAACGGTGGAAAGAGTTGGAGCACACAACAGAATCAAGCCACTTCTCAATTTTACCGTGTCATTACCGACAATTTGGTTCCCTATAATGTGTATGGCGGCCAGCAAGACAATTCGGCCATTGCCATTGCCAGCCGAACCAATGATGCCGGAATCGATTGGAAAGATTGGTATTCCGTGGCCGGTTGCGAAAGTGCATATCTGGCCTTTGACCCTGACAATCCGGAAGTCGTCTATGGCGGTTGTTACCAGGGCATCATCGAAAAATGGATCAAGGCGTCACGAGAGGGAAAATCCATTAAGGCCTATCCTGAATTGGGTCTGGGCAAGGTACCCAAAGACTTTAAGTTTCGTTACAACTGGAATGCCCCCATCATCAGCTCTCCCCATGACCGAAACACCATTTACCATGCGGGCAATGTGGTGTTCAAAACCACTGACGGTGGCCATAGTTGGGAAGCAATAAGCCCCGATCTGACCCGAAATGAAATCGAAAAACAAGGGCCAGGTGGTGGTCCCTATACCAACGAGGCCGCAGGTGGCGAAAACTACAATACACTGATGTATTTGGTTGAATCGCCCCATGAAAAAGGTGTACTGTATGCGGGCAGTGATGATGGGCTGGTGCACATCACCAGAGATGGCGGCGCCAATTGGCAGAACATTACCCCACCCAACCTCGCCGAAGGGATCATCAACAGCATTGAGGTCTCGCCCCATGACCCCGCCACCGCCTATATGGCCGTAATGCGCTATAAGTTCATGGATTTGAAACCCTACATTTTCAAGACCACCGACTATGGCAAAACCTGGTCAAAAATCACCAGTGGCATCACCGACAAGCATACTTTTGTTCGCGTGGTACGTGAAGACAAAAAGAAAAAGGGGCTGTTATATGCGGGCACTGAAACCGGACTCTATGTTTCTCTTGATGATGGCCAGAACTGGCAAAAGTTTCAGTTGAACCTGCCCGTGGTTCCCATCAACGACCTGATCATTCAAGACAATGATCTGGTGGTTGCCACTGCCGGCCGATCGTTTTGGATCTTGGATGATGTGGGCGCCATACAAAACAGTTTTGACACTTCGGGGCAGCTAAAAATCGTGCAACCGAAACCAAGCTACCGCATCTTTGGAGGTAGTCAAGAGAAACCTGTTCCCGGTCTGGGGCAGAATCCGAAATCAGGGGTCACTATCGATTATTGCCTTCCAAAAAAATTGGACTCCATACCATTGACATTAGAGGTATTGCAAGACGGAAAAGTCATCAGAAGTTATACCAATCAAAAGCCAAAAGATTTTAAGTCTTGGCCCGGCGGACCTCCAAAACCACAAGTACTTCCCTCAAAAAAGGGATACAACCGTTTCACTTGGGATTTTCGAAAAGAGGCCATCCCTGCCATTGACAAAGTGTTCGTATTTGGCAACTATCAAGGGGCCAGAGTCGCTCCCGGCTCTTACACCCTAAAGTTAAGTGTAGAGGGAGACACGGTGGAAACCACCGCAAAAGTGCTGGCAAATCCTAAAATAGAGGCCTCTTCTGCCGATTATGCAGAACAACAGTCTGTACTGAACCAGATCGAAGCCACCTTAAAGACCATGCATACGGCTGTCAACCAAATGCGCTCGGCCAAAAGTCAGTTGGCCTCCTATAAAAAACTATTGAAAGACCATGAAGGTGCCAAAGAATTACTGGCCAAAGGCGATAGTTTGATGAAACGGATCACCACTTGGGAAGAACACCTCATTCAACCCAAACAGAAAACCTTTCAAGATGTCATCAACTTTCATAACCAACTCAATGCAGACTTCATGCATTTGAAGGGCTTTGTAGATGTCGCCGAGCCAAAGGTGACCGAAGGGGCAAAAGAGCGTTTAGAAGATTTATTGCAGGCGTGGCGCACCTATGAAAATGAAAAGAATGCCATTGTTCAAACCGAAATGGCGGCCTATAACCAGCTATACAAATCGTTGAACCTGCCAGCATTGATTTTAGACGATAATTGATGAGGGCTTTTATCACGGACAAAACCTACCGAAAGGAAGATTTTAGAAACCAGCGCCTTGCCAAGGGAGATTATGAAAATTGCCGCTTTGAAGACTGCTTGTTTCAAGGGGGATTTTTAGATAATCAGAATTTTGTGGAATGTCGCTTCATGAACTGTGATCTGACCAATGTGAACGTTGCCAATACCCAATTCAACGATGTGGTTTTTGAAGCGTGCAAATTGGTGGGGATACATTTTGAGACTTGTGACCCTTTGCTGTTGACATTTCAATTTAAAGAGTGTAATCTTTCATTGGCTTCTTTTTATGAAATGAACATCTGCCATACGCCTTTTGAAAACTGTAAATTGCATCAGGTAGATTTTACCATGACCAAACTTATGAAGTGTAAATTTCCAGGATGCGATATGAAAGGTGCCCAATTTGAAGACGCTGACCTTGGCGGGGCCGATCTTACTTCTGCGGTCAATTTCAATATAGACCCGACCAAAACCAACATTAAAAAGGCAATGTTCGGCCAAAATGGGCTAATCGGTTTATTGAAAAAATACGATATTGCCGTGCAATAAAGGGCAATGGAGATAAGAAAGTGTTTAGATTGCGGAATTGAAATTCGGGGGCGGATAGACAAAAAATTCTGTTCTGACCACTGCCGCAATGCCCATAACAATAAACTGAACAAAGACAGCAAAAACTTGGTGCGCAACATTAACAACCGCCTTCGCAAGAACTACCGCATATTGGACAGTTTTGAGCTCAAGGATGGAAAGACCCGTACCACCAAGACCAGATTGATCGACAAAGGGTTTGACTTTGAGTATGTCACCAACCACTATACCACCAAAAAGGGAAGCATTTATTATTTTGTTTATGATCTGGGGTACCTGCCGTTGGACAATGATTATTATATGATCGTAAAAAGGGAATAAAAAACCGCTTCATATTTTCATAGAAGCGGTTTCTCATCAAATCTCTTTGTGTCTGCTATTTCCAGTTAGCGCCGCTGAGTTTCAATGCGGCAATCACCACATCTTTACGGCTGATCTGACCTACCAACAAATCATCTTTCATTACCGGAAGCCTTCTTCGGTTGTGTCTGTCAAAAACTCCGGCAGCATCAAAGATGCTCATATCGTGTGGTATGGTCTCAACATTCTTGGTCATGTAGCGTTCTACGCTCTTGTCAAGAATGGGTTGATTGAAATAGCGACTTTCAGAAATTTGCTTCATGCAGTCGGCCTCTGAAATGATGCCGACCAAAAAACCATTATCATCCATCACAGGGCCACCAGAGATATGGTGCTTTGCAAAAGCTTCCATTACCTCCAGTATGGACTGATCTGGTGAGAAGGTCACCAATTTTCTCGTCATATAGTCCTCAACCAAAATAGGAGCATCATATCCTTTTTTGGGATCGACTTTTGCTCTCGCGCCTTGAAAACTCTTGATACCCATGTTGAGTTGGTTTAAGGGTGATTAATAAAGTTAGTGAATTTTAACGAAATATTTAAATTTTTCCATCTAAATATGCAAACCCTTTATATTTTTATATTCTCAATGCCAACTGTTACCAAATGAAGTTTTCTAGAACCTTAAGCCTATTATTGCTCATCTTGGCCGTTTTTTGGAGCTACAGATCCCTAATGCCAACTGATCGGGGAGAATCGACGGTCGCAGAAAACGGTTTTTCGGTGAACCGGGCATTGGAGCATGTGAAGAACATTTCAAAAAATCCGCATGCGGTGGGCTTTCCTGCCCATGAAACGGTCAGGCGATACATTCTCGCAGAATTAAAGAAAATGGGGCTTGAAACGTTCACCCAAGAAGGCTATACCGCCGGCGATTGGGGCAATTTAAGCAAAGCGACCAATATACTGGCCCGGATCAAGGGCTCAGGAAACGGAAAGGCCCTTTTACTTTTAACGCACTACGACAGCAGTCCGCACTCATCGTTCGGCGCCAGTGATGCGGGCAGTGGGGTAGCCACCATTCTCGAAGGGGCAAGGGCGTTCATCAATGCGGGCAAAACACCGAAGAATGATATCATTATCCTCATATCCGATGCCGAAGAATTGGGGCTTAATGGGGCCGATATCTTTGTCAACCGGCATCCTTGGGCCAAAGAGGTCGGACTAGTATTGAATTTTGAGGCCCGGGGCAGTGGCGGCCCCAGCTATATGCTCATTGAGACCAATGGGGGCAATGGTAAGTTACTCAAAGAATTTGTTGCTGCAAAGCCGAAGTACCCTGTGGCCAACTCACTTGCCTATAGCATCTACAAAATGCTTCCGAACGATACCGATCTGACCGTTTTTAGGGAAGATGCCGACATTCAAGGCTACAACTTGGCTTTTATCGACGACCATTATGACTACCATACCGCTTTGGACCGCTATGACCGATTGGATCGAACCTCATTGGCCCATCAAGGCAGTTACCTAATGCCCCTGTTAGGGCATTTTAGCAATGCCGATCTGGGCGATTTGAAAAGTCTGGATGACTATATCTATTTCAATGTTCCTTTTTTCGGACTGGTAACGTACCCGTTTGAGTGGATTTGGCCCATGTTGGCCTTGGCCATATTATCTTTTATGGCGCTCTTGATATTGGGGTTCAAAAAGGGAACGCTCGACCTCAAGTCACTGGCAATCGCATTTGTACCCTTGCTCATCGCACTGCTCTTCAATGGCTTGGTGGCCCATTTTGGTTGGCCTGCCCTAAAATGGTGGTACCCCGGGTTTCAAGACATGTTGCACGGATTCACCTATAACGGCCATACCTATATTTTTGTCTTCGTCTTTTTGGCCTTGGGCATTTGCTTTTTGGCCTATCACAAGGTACGCAAGATAAGCACTGCCAATCTTTTGGTGGCCCCCATACTCATATGGCTCATCATCTGCACCTTGGTGAGCGTCTATCTAAAGGGCGCTAGTTTTTTTGTAGTTCCGGTGTATGGCCTTTTGGCCGGGTTATGGGTACACATCAACCAAAAAAAGCCCAACCCCTTTTTATTGGTCTTTTTGGCATTGCCCGCTATTTTCATCTTCGCCCCCTTTGTGAAGATGTTCCCTGTGGGTCTGGGATTAAAGATGATGGCGGCAAGCACCCTTTTTGTGACCTTGATTTTTGCCCTCTCACTGCCCTTTCTCGCTGAACTGAAGAACAAAGTGCGTTTTGGGCTCCTCTTTTTGTTGCTCTTTGCGGTCTTTTCGATCGCTGCCCACATCAACTCCGGATTTTCTGAAGAGAATCCGAAACCGAGCAGTTTGCTATATGTGTATGACATTGACCAAGAAAGTGCCAAGTGGGCCACTTATGACAAGCAGCTAATCGAGTGGAATGCCCAGTTTTTGGGAAATGGCAAACAACAGGTCGAAAAAAATCAGGCCAAGACCCTCGCCAGCAAGTACAGCACAAGATTCACCTATACCGCACCCGCCCCCGTCAAATCATTGCTTAAAGCCGATATTGATATAGCCAAAGACACCGTTATTGCCGACCAGCGCCACATCGAGGTGTGCTTTATCCCTAAGCGCCCAGTGAACCGTCTAGATGTCTTCACCAACGAAGTTTCCATAAATCAGGCCAAGGTCAATAACATCGAACTTTCAGAACACTATCTGAAAAATAGACGAAACGGTAAATTGGTGACACATTTCATTTCGAACAATGATTATACGGAAATCGAATTGACCGTACCCAAAGATTCAGTACTCGAATTGGTCTTCTATGAAGCCTCGAATGACTTGTTGGACAACCCACAATTCACCGTACCTGTTAGACCTGAAAACAGTATTCCCATGCCATTTGTACTCAATGATGCCATCATGACCGTCAAAACCCTGACTTTTGAATAATTCTTTGGGTATTTTGGGTTGTGGCTGGCTGGGCCTGCCTTTGGCAAAGCATCTAAAGGCCAACGGATATTCGGTAAAGGGTACAACAACCTCACAGGAAAAAGTTGAAAAGCTCAACCGATCGGGCATCGATTCTTTTTTGGTGATGCTTCGGGAAGATGGGGTTCAAGGTCAAATCGAGGCCTTTTTATCAGACAACGACATATTGATCGTCAACGTGCCCCCAAAGCTAAGATCCAGTTCCAGTGGAAATTATGTTGCCAAAATGGAGTACTTGGTCAAGAAGATAACATCATCTGGCATCAAGCACGTTCTTTTTGTCAGCAGCACATCGGTCTATGGCAACGTGACCGGCAAGATCACAGAAGATACCCTACCAAGACCCCTAACCGAATCAGGCAGGCAATTGTTGGCCGTTGAATCACTTTTGATGACAAAAAAGACCTTCACGACCACTATTGTTCGTTTTGGCGGGCTCATAGGGCCAGATCGGCACCCTGTCAATTTCCTTTCGGGAAGGGAAGACTTAAAAAATGGTGGTGAATTGATCAATCTCATTCACCTCGATGATTGTATTCATATGATCGCTACCATCATTGAAAGAGAATATTGGGGTGAAGTGTTCAACGGGGTCTATCCCTATCATCCAAAAAAAGCAGAGTACTACAATGATGAGGCAAAAAAAAGAGGATTAAAGCCCCCGTCATATCGCGAAACACCCTTGAAAAATTCGAAAAAAACAATAATTAACAAGAATTTTCTTAATAAAGGATTGCGTTTATACACCCCTATTGCCTCTTGATTCACCACGAAAAAAACACCATTTACAACATTTATGGTTTTTTTATGTTAATTACATTATTGAATTTCAGTGAGTTATGAATTAAGTGCTTACCTTTAAAGTACTATTTATAAAAGGTATAGCCATGGAAACTTCAAGATTGACTACGAGAATCTTGATGGAAACGGAAAAATTGATCATGCAGAGTTGTGCTTCGGATACTTTCGACAAGAAGTCAGCCGATTTGCACAAACTTATCATCAAGAAGCACTACAATGCTGCTGATGTTGCCATTGATTATGTTCGGCACCGCATCAATATGGATGTCATTATCAGCGAGGAAGATTACGACCCGAAAACGGTCAATCTTGCGCTTGCCACCGTGCCGGTGAACATTTTTTTCAAAAATCTATGTGACTTTTTGAAATCTTGCCTTGAAAAAGATGTCAAGAGCTTGGCTTTCTATTCAAGGATATTGATGCAGTACGCCAACAAGAATATGGCATTGCACGCCTTTTGAATTAACCTGGAAATTGCATGAAAAAGATGCCTAGAGCATCTTTTTTTGTTTTAAGGTTTAGCATTTTGTTTGGAGTCCGTAGAAGAAAAATATGTAGTTTTGCCGCACTAAATCGAGATTCTTATGAAGAGATTTGCA
>JANQOD010000167.1 GCA_028289745.1 Allomuricauda sp.
TCAACAATTCTTCCAAAGCAATCCAATCTGTAAATCCAAAGTCACTGAACAACAAATGTATATGGTCTTTTATCGGATGTAAAGCTTTAAATTTTTCAATGTCGATTTCCACTATATCTTTCCCCTCCTTGAAAAGTGCTGAGCGCAATTGCCTTTTATAGGCATGTAATAATTGCAAAGAGGATTGTAAATGTTTTTGGGTCTTTTGGAAATTTTCCAAAAATGTGGGATGCAATTCTTTCAGTTCCGGAACGATGTGGTGCCGGATCTTGTTTCGCAGGTATTTGGTCTCGGCATTGCTGCTGTCTTCGCGCCAAACGATATTATTTTCATCGGCATACCCAAAAATCTCATCACGAGAAAATGGAAGCAGTGGTCGCACAATGCTTTCATTTTGTGCTGGGATCCCTGTCAGTCCCCCGATACCGGTACCGCGAGAAAGGTTGATAAGAAAGGTTTCTAGATCATCGTCTGCTTGGTGTGCCGTGAGCAGACGGTCATAGCCTTCCCTTTTCAACAATGTCTGAAACCAAGCATACCGTAGTTCACGGGCGGCCATTTGAACCGAGCCTCCCGCTGTATCCATATGTCCTAGGGTGTCAAAGGCCCTGGTGAAAACCTTGGTCCCCAGTCTAGCCCCCAAGTTTTCGACAAATTGCTGGTCGGCATCGCTTTCTGTACCGCGCAATTTAAAATTGCAGTGCGCCAAAGCAAAATCCATTTTCAATTCATGGCAGAGATGTGCCAAAACAACGCTGTCCATTCCCCCACTACAGCCCAATAGGGTTTTTGATCCTTTAAGAAAAGGAAAATGCTGTTCGATATGTTGTTTGAACCGTTTAAACACTGTGCAAAATTAGCAATATTAATTGCCTTCCAATACGCTGCGCATGGCCTTGGCCTTCAGCAAACACTCTTGATATTCTTTTTCAGGATTTGATTTTGCCGTAATGGCGCTGCCCACTGAATACGAAACGTATTTTTCGGCCTGGTTATAAAGAATACTACGAATGACCACGTTGAAGTCAAAATCACCATCTGGGGTGAAATAGCCTACTGCGCCACTGTACAGGCCACGTTTGGTTTCTTCCAATGACTCGATGATGTTCATGGCCGAAATCTTGGGAGCGCCCGTCATACTGCCCATTGGAAAGGTATCCATGATCAAGTCTACCGGTTTTGTGTCCGCTATTATTCGACAAGATATCGTCGAAATCATTTGGTGCACTTGTTCAAATGAATACACATGGCACAGTTCTTCAACTTGAACCGATCCCTTCAGCGCACTTCGTGAAAGGTCGTTGCGCACCAAATCGGTGATCATAATGTTTTCAGCCCGTTCTTTGGTATCGTTCTGCAAGCCGGTTTTATAGGCTGCATCTTTTTCACTGTCTTCTGAACGGGGTGCCGTGCCCTTGATGGGCTGCGATATGACTTTATCGCCCATTTTTTTTAGATACCTTTCAGGTGATGCGCACATGAGATAACGATGGCCCAGCTTCATAAAACCGGCAAAAGGTGGCCGCGAGATGGCATTTAGCTGAAAATAGGTCTCAATGGGTTGCAGCTCGGTATCCTCGGCATAAAACTCTTGACAGAAGTTCGCTTCATAGATATCGCCACGGTGTATATGGTTCAGTAGCTTTTGGATTTTTTCAAAATAGGCATCCCTATGGATACGGAGCTTAATCTTGATTTCAGTCGAGGCTTCTACCCGTACTTCTTCGATCGAACGCACCATAATCGAGGCAAAATCTTTTTCAATCTCTGGGGCCAACTGTGGGCGGTACAGAAATTCCACTCGATCTTTCCTAATCACGATTAGCTTCCCAGGGCAAAAAAAATGCAGTTCGTCAAACCCCAGACCATCGTGATTACCAGAGCCCAAATCTTCGATTTGATTCTTGAAATCATAGGAAAAGTAACCGAAGAGCCAGTCGGTCTTATCGTTCACATGCGCTTCTAAGGATGTAATGTCAGAAAATGAAACAGCCCTTGGATCACCGACGGCCAATACGGCCTCAAAAGATGAATAGCGATCTTCGTGTCCATTGCTGTCAAGCCATATGAGTTTCTCATACTGCTGCGCCCAACGCAATAGCCCTTTTTTGAACTTGTCGATCTCTGAAACTTTGAACAAACGCTCTTCCCTCACGAAAACCGATATTATAGAGACGAAAGAAAGGTATTGAGGGCCACCTTGTGTTGGTCTTTTAGATCAAAATCGGTAATGCCTTCACCCGCCTCAAAATTTTCATTGAACGACGGAAGTGAAAAGGTAGCCTGTATATCCCCGCCAAATCTCATCAGCATGGCCTTTGAAGCTTCAAGAGAGCCAAGACCACCCCGTTTTCCTTGTGAGGTCGACATGAGCAGCACCTTGGTGTCTGCCAAAAATTTGCGCTCAACGCGAGAGAGCCAATCCACCAAATTTTTGAAGTAGGCCGAAGGGTAGCTGTTATGCTCGTTGACCGAAAGGATAACCCCATCGGCTTTTTGGATTTCATTCTTCAGTTCGATGAGCGAGTTTGAATACCCTTCCTTTTTTTCAAGATCAATACTGAACAAAGGAAACGGATAATTGGCCATGTTCAATTCATTTATTTCATGGCCATTGACCAAAGAAGTGGTGTGCTTTACCAGTTTATAGTTGATGGATGTGGAAGAATTACTTCCCGCTAATGCCAAAATTCGGGCCATAAAACGATTTTTTTAGTGATTTCGCTAAAATACCCCAAAACCCCTACAGTTGCCCAAAATTTATCTAATTTTGCACGGCGTGACATCCGAAGGGATTGTAAAACAAGTATATAGGGTAATCGATTGCCTATGACCAGTTCAACAAGACTGTACTTTATCGACACCATGAGGGCCTGGGCCATCTTGATGATGCTTCAAGGACATTTCATCGATGGACTGCTTGACCCGGTATTGCGAAATGCCGAAAGTTCGGCCTACACTATTTGGCTTTACTTCAGGGGCATCACTGCCCCTGTGTTCTTTACGGTCTCTGGCTTCATCTTCACGTTTTTATTGGTTCGTGTACCCCAAGTGGGTTGGGATAATCCGCGGGTCAAAAAGGGTATTCGACGAGGGTTCCAGCTGTTGCTCATCGGCTACCTGCTTAGGTTGAATCTATTCGGGCTTTTCAAAGGGCAGTTGTACGACAGTTTCTTTTTGGTCGATGTGCTGCACTGCATAGGCCTTTCCATTTTGGCCATCATCGGTGTCTATCTATTGGGGGCCACAAGAAAAAAATATCTCTTTTCATCGCTATTGCTCGGCCTAACAATTGTGCTGTTCTTATTTGAACCGCTTTACAAGCAATGGTCGTTTGCCTTTTTGCCCGAGGCATTGGCGAATTATTTCACAAAGGCAAATGGTTCGGTTTTCACCATTATCCCCTGGTTGGGCTATACGGCTTTCGGTGGTTTCTTGTCCATGCTTTTTACCCGTTATAAAGAAAGCAAGTATTTGTACCCTGTGGCCATTATGACCGCATTGATAGTGGGCCAGTTATTGATTCGCTATTCATCGGGCGCCTTTATGGCGCTGCACAAGACTACGGGGATTGAACTGTTCAAGCTCATTTACTCAAACAATTACCTCTTCATTCGATTGGGCGATGTATTGGTGGTATTTGCCGTTTTCATGCTCATTCGCAAATTTCTTACCCAAAAGGCCTTTATAAAGATTGGGCAAAATACCTTGGCCATCTATGTGATACATTTCATCATTCTTTATGGAAGCTTTACCGGATTGGGCCTTTACAAATTCTTCCACCACGAGTTGACCCCAATGGTAGCTGTGGTTGGGGCGTTGGCCTTTATGGCTGTCTGTACCGCATTGGCGCTATGGTATGACAAACACGAAACGTCAATCAAAGGGCGCATGACTACCCTGGTACAGACCACCAAATCGCAGGCAATCGCCAGCTATCTGATATTTTTGCCACTTCTGAGAGACTTGGCCTATCGCGCCAAAGGGTTTTTTTTCAGGGTTTTTGGTATTGTGAGAAATTAAAAAAGACGGCTTAAGCCGTCTTCTTATCATGTTTTGAGCCGAAAAAACGCTAAGTGTTGTCATCAACACCCGCATCTGGGGCATTTTTCTTCACAGACTCGATACCGTTTTCCATACCTGAGGTGTCGACATACATTTGACTACTTCCGATTACCTGTCCGTTGCTGGCCTTAAGATTAAAATAGTGTTTGCCGTTCTTGGCCTCTTTGCGTTCAAAACGGGCATCATCCTGTGAATTTTTTCTAACGGATTCCATTCCATTCTCACAAGCCGACTTGGTGGTGTAGCCTTCACTACTCAAAATTACCTGACCGTTGGCAGCTTTCAAATTAAATCTAAACTCACCGGATTTGTCTGTATTGACTTCAAATTTTCCCATTGTAATAGTATAGTTTTGTGTTTTGCCTAAAGGTATCAATTATCTCAAAAACTGAAATGATATTGTTCTAATTTTTTCAACAATCCGATCAAATGTGCAAAGCCCTATCATCGGTCGCTGCCAAAGCGGCTTCTTTCACCGCCTCTGCATAGGTTGGGTGTGCATGGCTCATTCTTGCTATATCTTCTGCAGAAGCCCTGAACTCCATCGCCGTCACCGCTTCGGTTATCAAATCTGCGCATCGTGCCCCGATCATATGTACCCCTAAGACCTCATCGGTGTTCTTATCGGCCAAAATTTTGACAAAACCATCGATATCCATACTGGCTCGGGCACGGCCCAAGGCCCGCATCGGAAACTGGCCCACTTTATACGCAACACCCGCCTCTTTTAACTCTTCTTCCGTTTTCCCTACGGCGGCCACTTCTGGCCATGTGTACACTACCCCGGGAATCAGGTTATAGTCGATATGAGGCTTTTGGCCCGCCAACAGCTCCGCGACCATGGTTCCTTCTTCTTCGGCTTTGTGGGCCAACATGGCCCCTCTGACCACATCACCAATGGCATATATGTTGGGTATATTGGTCTGTAAATGTTCATTGACGGCTACCCTGCCCCTATCGTCTAATTTGACACCTGCCGCATCAGCATTCAGCCCATCGGTAAAGGGGCGTCTTCCTACGGAAACCAAACAGTAATCTCCCTTGAAAACCACTTCTGCTCCCTTTTTGTCATCAGCTTTGACAACAATCTCGTCACCGTTTCTTTCTACCGATTTCACTTTGTGGGAAAGATTGAACTTGACCTTTTGTTTCTTCATCACTTTCATCAGCTCTTTTGACAGCGCGCCATCCATGCCAGGGATGATTCTATCCATAAACTCGATAACGGTCACCTCTGAGCCCAAACGTTTATATACCTGGCCCAATTCAAGGCCAATGACACCACCGCCAATAACGATCATATGCTTTGGGATCTCTTTGAGTGAAAGGGCCTCAGTAGAGGTGATGATCCGTTCTTTGTCAATTTTGATGAATGGCAATGTGGCCGGTTTTGAACCAGTGGCGATAATCGTGTACTTGGCTTCGATGGTCTCAGGCTTGCCCTTGTCTTTTTTGATTTCGATATGGGTGGCATCTTTAAAACTGCCAAGCCCGTGGTATACATCGATTTTATTTTTGTCCATCAAAAAGTCTATGCCTTTGGTGGTCTGCTCGACCACTGCATTCTTTCTGGCAATCATTTTTTCGAGATTGACCTTGACATCACCGGGAATTTCAATGCCGTGCGCTTCAAAGTGTTTTACGGCATCTTCATAGTGGTGCGAAGAATCCAATAAGGCCTTCGAGGGAATACACCCTACGTTCAGGCAGGTACCGCCCAATGTATCGTACTTTTCAATGATCGCGGTTTTCATTCCCAGCTGTGCGCAACGGATTGCCGCTACGTAACCGCCGGGTCCAGAGCCAATAATGGCTACATCGTATTGTGACATAGTGTTGATTTCAGATTTTCAGCATTGATGAAATGCGTTCAAGAAGCACAAAAATACGAATGTTTTTACTTTAAATAAGCATCATGAAACGGGTGCCAAAGGAAATCTGTCAGCGGCCAAACGGCCAAGCCAAAGTGCTGATAAGAGGGCCACGCCCAAAGAGGTCTCGTACCAAAGCGGACCGCTCAAGGTATCACAGACCACGACAAAACAAAGTTTGCCCAAAACGAAAAGCGACATGAAAATGTGCGGTAGGTAATTGCTGCGAACCACTATCAATGAGGCCATGAAACCGGCCACAAGGCCAGCGCCAAAAATACCCATGGTGCCCATGACCAATTCTGTTCGTGTTGAAGAGCAATAACTCAACCCGTCGATCAATACCTCTTGCACCAAGGTGGTGTAGAGCCATAAAGACAAAATGCCAACACATGATGCCAAAAAGGTGATAAAGACTTTGGTTCGCCGTGCCATATGCTATGCGGCACTTTGTTTTTCGATTCCATGAACCACCCAAAAGAGAAAAGGAGTTCAAAAAACAATGACCGCCCATTTTTTGATTGTTTGTCAAATTACCACCTTTACCTTGGCCAAGTGTTCACTTTAACACCGCATTAGGTTAAAGTTTCTTAAATGTGCACTGCGGTCGTGTGTTTGACCTCACTGATAACGAAAGCGCTTTGTGTACTGCCAATATGGGGTATGGCGGTCAATTTATTGACCATAAATTCACGATAGGCCTCCATATTCTCTACATGTATCTTAAGGATGTAATCATGGCCGCCACTGGTGTGAAAACATTCAACAACTTCTTCCAATTTTTGGATTTCCCTTTCGAAATGCAGTACGTTGTCCTTAATATGTTGATCTAGGGCAACATGGCATAAAACTGAAAATTGTCGATTGACTTTCTTCTTATCGACCAAGGCCACATATTTTGAGATTACCCCATTGCGTTCCAATCGCTTGATGCGCTCATAAACGGCCGTGTTTGATAATCCTAGGGCATCGGCATATTGTTTTGTGGTCTTTTTGGCATCTTCTTGCAGTAACCGCACCAATTTTATGTCTAGGGCATCCAAAGTCATTTCGAATTTTTTTCTAAGTATTTAATGATTTTCAACTCTTCAAAGTTATTTTTTATACAAAATTACATTTTTTTAGTTTTATTTTCTATATAAACAAATTTATATTGATTTTTATTCTACCTAGCTATAATTTTGCGGTAATAAATATCACATTTATCATGGATTATAAAGCAGCTAGTACTATTCAAGATTTACAGTATTTTGGGGAGTTCGGTGGTGTGAATCCTTCCATTTCTGACTCTTCTACCTATACTTT
>JANQOD010000322.1 GCA_028289745.1 Allomuricauda sp.
AGGGCCGTGGCCCCCGGTCATCAATTCAATGAAAAGACCATTATGATGAAGGGGCGGTACCTCAATCAAGAAGATATTGCCAAGAAGACCAAATATGCGGTCATAGGCAGGTTGGTAGAACAAGACCTTTTCGGCGCAGTCGACGCCATTGGCAAATACATCGATATCGGGGGAAGTGCATTTAAGGTCATTGGGGTCTTTCAAGATGACGGGGGCGATAACGAAGAGCGATATATTTACTTACCCTATACCACCAGACAGTTGATCGAAAAGAACACAGACAAGATCGATCAAATCATTCTTGGCTTCAAACCAGAGATAGGATATGCAGGGGCAATGGCTTTTGAGACAAGTCTAGAAAAGTTTCTGAAGGAGAAAAAGTATATAAGCCCTGAAGACCAAAATGGGCTTTTTATCAGAAATGTGGCCGACCAACTAAAACAAAACCAGCAGTTTGCCAATGTATTGGGCATTATTGCATCCGTTTTTGCCTTGGGCACCTTGGTGGCAGGTATCATAGGGATCAGTAATATCATGGTTTTTGTGGTAAAAGAACGTACCAAAGAAATTGGTATTCGAAAGGCCTTGGGAGCTACACCGGCTTCTGTCATTGGATCTATTTTATTGGAATCTGTTTTTATTACCACGGCGTTCGGTTATATAGGCATGTTGATCGGTCTGGTCGTATTACAATCGATCGGCACCAGTCTTGAGGATTTCTTCATCAAGAATCCGTATATCAACACAGGTCTTGCCATTATCGCCACGGTTTTTTTGATCCTCTTCGGAGCCTTGGCCGGTTATATTCCCGCGAGACGCGCGGCAAGAATCAAGCCCATAGTGGCATTAAGGGACGAATAAGATGAGATTGTTATTTGATAGAAATACCTGGCAAGAAATTTTCGGATCCATCCGAAAAAATAAAATACGCACCATAATTACCATCGTTGGGGTACTCTGGGGTATTTTTGTTTACATAGCCATGTCAGGTGCCGCTAAAGGAATGGACAACGGTTTTGAAAAATCTTTTGAAACAGTGGCCATGAACAGCCTTTTTGCTTGGGCGCAGAGTACCAGCAAGCCCTATTCAGGCTTCAAGACTGGAAGACAATTACAGCTAAAACTTGGCGATGCTACTGTGCTTGAAAACCGAATCGCTGAAATTCAATATATCGCCCCTAGAAACGTAAAAGGGACTTTCGGTTCTTCTCCGGCATCCATAACCCGGGGATTAAAATCGGGCAGCTATCCTGTTTATGGCGATTTTCCTGTTTTTACAAAAATCGCTACCAAAAAGATATATCACGGTGGTCGTTTTATCAACGATGATGATATCGAACAAGCTCGAAAGGTGTGTGTGATCGGTGAGCGCAGCCAACAAGAATTGTTTGAAGAAGATGAAGACCCGATTGGGGGGTACATTCGAATTGATGGTATCTATTTTCAAGTGGTCGGGGTTCACAAATTTGTACAAACGGCACCCTTTGACTCAGATAGCGACATTTTTATCCCTTTTACAACCTATCGAAGATTGTACAATTCTGGCGAAAATGTTGGCTGGTTCTCTATTGCCGCTTACGATGATGCCGATGTGGTTCAGGTTGAAGAAGATGTAAAATCGGTTCTCAAATCCATACACCGTGTAGATCCAACTGATGAAAGGGCATTTGGCACATTCAATTTGGGTGAAGTATTCAATAAAATTATGGGCTTCTCGAAGGGGTTGACCTTTATCTCATTGGTAGTGGGTATTGCCACCATTTTGGCCGGCATTATCGGTATCGGGGCCATTCTGTTGATTTCGGTAAAAGAGCGAACCAAAGAATTGGGCGTGAGAAGGGCTTTGGGTGCCACCCCTGGAGAAGTGCGTACCTTGATAGTTTTGGAGTGCCTCTTTTTGACATTGATTTCAGGAGTAATAGGAATCATCTTGGGTGCCGTGGTGCTAAAAATTGTCGATAATGCGACACAGGGCATTGATTTTCCATATACCAATCCAACAGTGCCGATACCATTGGTGGTGGGGGCATTCATGTTGATGATGGTCTTAGGTGTGCTCATAGGGCTGATACCAGCGCAAAGGGCCGTCAGCATTCGACCAATCGATGCATTAAGAGAAGAATAGCAAACCAGATATAAGAAACTAAATAATCAGAAAATGAAGAAAATTCTAAAATGGGTAGGACTTGCAGTCTTGGTAATCGGAGCCCTTTGGGCCGCATCTTTCTTTATCAGCTCAAACAGCAAGTCACCGATAGAATACGAAACCCATAACCCCTTTATTTCAAACATTGAAAAGAAGACTGTGGCCACGGGTAAGGTGATTCCCCAAGATGAGATTGAGATCAAGCCACAGATTTCAGGGATTATCGACAAGATATATAACGAAGAGGGAGATAAGGTAAAAACGGGTGATTTGATCGCCCTTATTAGGGTGGTCCCCAACGAACAGGCACTTTTTCAGGCAAGAGGCCGGGTAAACAACGCCAAAGTAGCCCTGAAAAACGCTGAAATTGAGTTTAATAGAAATAAAACCCTTTTTGACAGGGGCGTGGTTTCAAATCAAGATTTTTTAAACCTTCAATTACAATTTGAACAGGCAAAATTGGAATTGGAAAATGCCCAAAATGATTATCAGATAATCCTTAAGGGTTCTGCGGGCGGTTCTGCCAGTGCCAACACAAATATCCGAGCCACGGTTGACGGAACAATTTTGGAGATTCCGGTTGAAGAAGGCGATCAGGTCATTCAGAGCAATAATTTCAATGACGGTACCACCATTGCCACCATTGCCGATCTTGGCAAAATGATTTTTGAAGGGAAGGTCGATGAAGGCGAGGTTGGCAAGCTTGAGGTCGGCATGCCATTGAAAATAAGCCTGGGCGCGATTGAAGATAAAGAGTTTGACGCCACGCTTAAGTTCATAGCCCCCAAAGGGGTCGAAGAGGCAGGTGCCGTTCAATTCAAGATTGAAGGCGATGTCAATGTAGACGATGAATTTATGGTGCGGGCAGGCTATAGCGCCAATGCTTCACTGACATTGGAGAAAAAAGATAGCATTTTGGTGATTCCTGAAGCGTTGTTGCAGTTTGACAAGGAAACAGACGAACCTTATGTTGAGGTGGCCACAGGGGAGCAGGAATTTGAAAGGCGTGATGTTGAAATCGGCATCTCTGACGGAATAAATGTTGAAATACTCTCTGGGCTGACCGAGGAAGACAACGTGAAGCAATGGAACAAAACTGAACCGATCAAAAAAGGCCTAGAAGAAGAGGGGGAAGATGAAGAATCTGATGAGTAGGCCACCAACAATAGCCAATTACCAACAAAAATCAAAAAACGAATGAAAAATAAACTGACACTGTTGTTAGCATTGTTCGCCATATGCCTTGCTAACGCCCAGATGAAAAAATGGACACTTGAAGAATGTGTTACCTATGCGGTTGACAATAACTTGACCATAGAACAATTTGCACTCGATCTTGAAACTGCAAAAATTGACAGGTCTGATGCAATAGGTAACTTGTTGCCAGGCCTAAACGGTAATGTAAGTGCATCAAGTAATACGGGTTTCTCGATTAACCCAACCACGAACCTACCTACCAATCAGACGCAAAATAATGTCAATGGTGGTTTAACGGCCAACATGAACCTTTTTGATGGCCTAAGAAATTTTAAACAATTGCAACGTGCCAAAATAAATGCACTTGCCAATCAATACAGATTAGAAGATTTAAAAGATGATATTAGGTTACAAGTTGCCAATGCGTATTTGCAGGTAGTTTCCAATATTGAGCAGGTAAAAGTATTCAAGGCCCAATATGCAGTGACTGAACAAGATTTACAACGTACCGGAGAATTGGTTGAATCTGGAGTTGTTCCCCGTGGAGACTTACTCGAAATTGAGGCCACTGCGGCGACCCAAGAGCAACAGATTATCAATGGTGAGAGCTTGGTCATCATTGCCAAGGTCAACCTTGCACAATTACTGCAGATAACCGATTATGAGAATTTTGACATTGCCGATGAAGATTTTGATGTACCCCCTTCTGCTATTATGAACAACTCGGCCAAGTCAATTTTTGCGAAGGCCATGGAGTTCAGAAACGATATCAAGTTTTCAGAAGCCAATGTTGATTTGGCCGAAAAGGACCTGGAAATCGCCAGAGGGGCTTATCTGCCAACCTTAGGGGCCTTTTTTAATTATGGTACGAGGTATTCTGACGTTGCGTTAATTCCAGTTGCAGGTTTAGACCCATCGGCTCCTCCAGAATTTTTTACTCCGAGCTTTAAGGACCAGCTTTGGATTTTTGATGGTATTTCTTACGGTGCCCAGTTAAACGTTCCTATTTTTAATGGGTGGAGTACCCGAAACAGCGTTAAGCGATCAAAAATTGCTCTAGAACGCACCAAGTTGCAATACGAACAAGATAAATTGGCCTTGGAGGCCGACATTCAGCAAGCCTATGTCGATGTGACAACGTTCAGCAAGGCGTACGAGGCGGCACAAAAAACCCTTGAGGCGAGAAGAACGGCCTATCAGTATGCCAAAGAGCGCTATGATGTGGGTCTAATGAACGCCTTCGACTTCCAACAGGCGCAGGCAAGGGTAGATAACGCCGAAGCAGACGTTATCAGAACCAAATACGATTATATTTTTAGGTTGAAGATTTTAGAATTCTTTTACGGTATTCCAATTAGCTTAGACTAAGAATTATATTTTTCAGCTCCTCCCCTTGCTTTAGGGGAGGTGTTTTGGCAAAGCCAAAACAGGGTTTTACTTTCCTTATTAAACATATCTTTGCCCAATGGCAAGAATCCTGAATTTGGAAACTGCGACCACCAACTGTTCGGTCAGCATTGCGGACAAAGGCAACCTAGTGTGCTCAAAGGAAGAAAATTCAGCGAACTACTCCCATTCAGAACAGCTTCATGTCTTTATCGAGCAGGCACTGCAAGAGGCTTCAATGGCCTTTTCAGATTTAGATGCCATCGCCGTCAGCAAAGGACCTGGCTCCTATACCGGTTTACGCATAGGGGTATCGGCGGCCAAAGGACTCTGTTTTTCTTTGGATGTGCCCTTGATTTCCATTCCGACCCTTAAAAGTATGGCAAGCCAACTCGATGTAAAAGAAGATGAAGTGATCGTTGCCATGTTGGATGCCCGTAGAATGGAAGTCTATTCGGCGGTATATGACCACCATGGGATAGAAATCAGGGAAACAAGGGCAGAAGTGATCGATGAAGAGTCGTTCCGGGAGTTTTCAAAGCGCCCAAAAATACATTTGATCGGCAGTGGTGCAGAAAAATGCCGGGAAATACTGCCAAAAGATAGAAACTTCTTTTTTCATACAGGGGCTTTTCCTTCCTCAAAGGAAATGGCCACACTCTCCCATAAAAAATTTGAAATGGGGCAATTCGAAGATGTGGCCTATTTTGAACCTTATTATCTCAAAGATTTCATCTTACAGAAAAAGAAAACTTAGTCATCGATTTGGTGTACCACCCGTTGTGGGAAGGGAATCTCGATACCTGCTTCGTCAAAACGAAGTTTAGACTGTTCAATAAGGTTGAACCGCGCAGGCCAAAACACTTCGTTGGGCGCCCAAAACCTTAGGGTTAGGTTTACCGAACTATCGCCCAAACTGTCTACATACACCTCTGGGGCGGGTTCTTTTAGAATACGCTCGTCGTTGGCACAAATGTCCAATAAAATGTCTTTTGCCGTTTTTATGTTGGAGCCATACCCAATTCCTACCACATAGTTTTCCCTTCGTACAGGCTCGGCATTGTAGTTGATGATGTTCCCATTGGCCAATTGCCCGTTGGGAATAATGGCGATTTGGTTGCCAAAAGTGTTCAATTTGGTATTGAAAATGGAAATTTCCTTTACGGCGCCGTCCACACCTTGGGCCGATATCCAATCCCCAACTCTGAAAGGCTTGAACAATAAAATAAGCACGCCCCCTGCGAAATTGGCCAGAGACCCTTGTAAGGCAAGACCTATGGCAAGGCCCGCAGCACCGACCATGGCGACCAAAGACGAGGTTTTGACCCCCAATTGGGTGACCACCAGAACGAGCAACAGCACTTTTAATGCAATTCTTATGAAGCTTTGCAAAAAAGATTCAAGGGCGGGGTCGTAGTCTTTCTTTTCAAAGAACTTTCGAACCAATCGGTTAATAAATTTAATGACCCAAAGCCCAACAATGAGAATTATTGTCGCCAATAAAAGATTGGGCAACAGGTTCCAGAACCAATCCAAGGCCCTTTCAATATGCTGTTCGTAGTCTTTTAGTTGTTCCATAGCAATCATTTTTCATTGTGCCAACATAAGAAAATTAGCGGTGAAACAAAGATATTTGAATCAAAGAAATTGTTAACCTTATTGAAAAGATCGAATTTGCCGTAGCGCTTCAGGGGCAGTGGCGACAGGTAGCCTACAGGTACCCTCTATACAGACGTATACCAATGTTTCCCCTTCACTATACCTGTCTTTCAATAGCTCGATGGCACCTTCTCTTTCGGCCCCGACCAATATGCTATTGGGAATATAGCTTTTTGCAATTTCGGCACCCAAACGTTGATGCTCGCCACCGATAATGGCGATCTCATAAAAATTATTGTTGCCGTACATCACCAAATGCAGCCAATTGGCAAAACTCTGGGTATTTTCCGCAAAATTATCCTGAACATTATTGACCATTTGACGAACTATGGCACCATAGGGTTCTTCATGGTAAAGCTTATGTAATTTCAATAGGTTTTTTGCCATTATCGAGTTCGATGAAGAAATTACATTGTCATAGGTTTCGACCGAGCGTCTAATGAGCGAGGCATCTTCGTCTGAAGTGTAATAGAAAAGTTTGTTGTCTTTGTCTTGAAAATGTTCAATGGCATAATCGGCCAAGCTTTTGGCCTCTTTCAACCAAGTTTCGTCAAAAGTGACCTCATACAAAGAAATATAAGCCTCTATTACTGTGGCGTAATCATCTAAAAACCCATTGATGGTACTTTTACCTTCTTTATGGTTGCGATGAAGACCGCCATCGCTCTTGAACATATTTTCTTTTATGAACCTGGCATTCGTCAAGGCCGTATTGAGGTATGCCTCATCGCCCAGATAGCGATAGGCATCGACCAGCCCTTGTAGCATCAGACCATTCCAAGAGGTCAGTATTTTGTCATCGAGACGGGGTTTTTCCCTTTTCTGGCGTGCTTCCTTCAATGTGGTCAAATCATTATCGATACGTTTTTTGAGTTCATCGCCTGAAATTCCGTGCTTTTCTGCAATTTCTTTAGATGATTTGTCACGTATCAGCACATAGTTGCCATGCTCCCAAAGGCCATAAGAGTTGATGTTGAAATAATCTTTGAAGACATCAAAATCATCTCCGAGCAATTGTTGCAGTTCCGTTTCCGTCCAAACATAGTAGGCTCCTTCTTCCAGCTCACCGTTTTCGTCAAGGCTGTCTGCATCTAATGAAGAATAGAATCCGCCGTTCTCATCGGCCAATTCCTCCTTTATAAAGGCAAAGGTCTCTTCAACCACTTTTTTGTACAGTTCATTTTTGGTGACGGCATAGGCCTTGGCATACAAACTCGTCAATTGTCCATTGTCATACAGCATTTTTTCGAAATGGGGCACATGCCATTTCATATCGACCGAGTAACGCGAGAATCCGCCGCCCACATGGTCGAAGATACCACCATAGGCCATACGTGTAAGTGTGGTGTTGACATATTCCATCACTGAATCATCTTCATTGGCCGTGGCATAATGCAATAAAAAATCTAGGTTGTTGGGCATCATGAACTTGGGCGCCCTTTTATAGCCGCCCAAATAAGTGTCAAAGTATTTTGACCAATTGCCAATGGCATCGTTGAGCCGTGCTGCGGTAAAAAAATCACCCTCTTCTTTGTTTTCGATCAAATTGATGGCCTTGATGCCTCTTGCCAAATCATCGGCATAACCCTGTATCTTTTCGGGCTGGTTATTGTAGAGGTCAATGAGTTGGGCCAACGATTTCAACCAATTTTCTTTGGGCACATAAGTTGCTCCCCAAAATGGCCGTCCATCGGGCAATGCTACAATGTTCAACGGCCAACCGCCATTGCCCGACATCATTTGAATGGCGTCCATATAGATTTGGTCGACATCGGGGCGTTCTTCACGGTCGATTTTGATATTGACAAAGCTTTCATTCATTAATTTGGCGACCTCTTCATCTTCGAAACACTCCCTTTCCATGACATGGCACCAATGGCAGGCCGCATAGCCAATACTGATAAGCAAAGGCTTGTTTTCTTTCTGGGCGCGTTCGAGCACTTTGGGTTTCCAGGGTTGCCAGTTCACGGGATTGTGCGCATGCTGTAGCAAATATGGACTCGTTTCATCGATCAATGCATTGGTGTATTGGTGTCTCATCTCCTCCTTTTTTTGCGCACAGGCATTTAGCATAAACACGAAAAGCGTGCAAATAGTAAGATATTTTGCCATAATGGTACCGAATGGTGAAAAAAAAACGCCCAAACGGGCGCTCAATACATTTTCAAAGTCGCTTATTTGACCTCAAATGTAATTTTTACGTTTACACGATAGTCATCGACTTTGCCATCTTTGACGGTGGCACTCTGCTCGTTGACATATACCGAACGTATGTTTTTAACCGATTTAGCGGCTTGTGTCACTGCTTTTTGGGTGGCGTCTTCCCAACTTTCATTGGAATTGGCCAAAACTTCTATCACTTTTAAAACTGCCATAGTTAATGATTTTTGATTTCCTTAAAGTTATGAAATAATAAGCACAATTCTCTAATGGAAAATGGAAAATCAGCCGTTAAGGGCGACCACTTCTTTTACCTTATCGCCAAGCATGTTCTTGAGCATGTTCTCAATACCGTTTTTAAGGGTAAAGGTCGATGAGGGGCAACCGCTACAGGCCCCCTGTAAAATGACATTGACCGTACCACTGTTTTCTTCGTATGATTGAAAGACAATATTGCCCCCATCACTGGCCACTGCGGGCTTGACATATTCTTCAAGAATGTCGACAATCTGCTTTGAAGTGTCATCAAGCGTGATTTTTTCTGCAGATTGCGAGCGTGCTTCCGATTCTTTGCTGATGGCATTTGATGATACCACTTCTTTGCCGTCTGCCAGAAAATTTCTGATAGACTCCCGCAACTGTGGCGCAGCCTCATCCCAATTCCCCACATCATATTTGGTGACCGAAACATAGTTTTCATCGATGAAGACCTCTTTGACAAATGGAAAATGAAAGAGTTCTTTTGCCAATTGAGAATCTTTGGCCTCATCGATATTCTTGAATTCAAAAGTGGCGGGCACAATTCTTTTGTTGGCCACAAATTTCATGACCGCCGGGTTTGGGGTCACCTCACCATATACGGTAATCGCCTGTTTTTTTGAGGTTTCAGGCTCGTTGACAACAGGTTCTCCAGCATTCAGATATTCGACCAATTGCTGTGCAACCTCATCTTTGACATCTTTCCAATCAACAATGTCAAAACGCTCTAGGGCAATGAAATTGCCAGAAATATAAACGGTCTTTATAAAAGGAAGATAAAATAGCTGTTGCGCCAATGGTGAATCTTTGGCCTCGTCGATGTTCTTGAACTCGTAGCTGCCCTTGACCAAAAAATCATTGGCCTCGAATTTCAATATAGTTGGATTGTTGGTGGCAACAACGGTTATATGATATTCTTTCATTACATTTTTTTTCAAAAATACAAAGGAAATATGAAGACTGAAATATATAATAATATATTACATTAACCGTTATAGTTACTGTTCGAGCACCCCATTCGATGAAATTGATCCCACACTTTTTTATGAAACGCCTCTCGTTCGTACTGATACTTTTGCTTGCATTTGGTATCACCTCTCGGGCACAAGAGGGCATACCCGTGTATTTCGATTATTTGGCAGATAACTACTATTTGGTCTACCCATCGATGGCCGGCATTGGAGAAGGGGGTAAATTACGGCTTACCGCCAGAAAGCAATGGTTCGATGTTGATGAGGCGCCAAGCTTACAGACCTTCAATGCGCATTTTAGGGTAGGTGATAGAAGTGGGGTGGGCGGTATTTTGTTCAACGATTCAAATGGATACCATTCGCAAGTCGGGTTTAAAATGACCTATGCGCACCACTTGCGCTTGGCCAGCGATTTTAGGGTGTTGAACCAACTCTCATTCGGACTAAGTGCAGGGATTATTTTAAGCAGTCTTGATGAGACCGAATTTAGGTCTATTATTCCCGATCCAGTGGTTTCTGGGGTTAAAAACACGACTAGTTATTATAATATCGATTTGGGTGTCTCATACAGTCTTTTCGAGTTTTATGCCCATGCGGCCGTCTTGAATCTTTTGGGTTCGGGTAGAGATCTTTACACGGCTGCTGAATTTGACAATTTGAGACGCTATCTTTTTTCGGTAGGGTATGTTTTCGGAAGAAGTGAGTGGCGGGTAGAGCCTTCTGTTTTGTTTCAATTGACCGAGTTCACTGAAGAAAAAACAGTTGATTTCAATGCCAAGGTATATAGGGATGTCGGCTTTGGAACCGTTTGGGGCGGACTTTCATATCGAAGAAGTTTTGACGGGGCACAATTTCAACAAGATGGAAGCTTTGGCGAACAGCGTTTACAATTGTTTACCCCCATTGTAGGTGTCAATTGGGGCAAATTCATGTTCTCTTACAACTATTCGTACCAAATGGGCGATATTCGGTTTGACAACGGTGGTTTTCATCAAATCACCTTGGGGTATGATATTGGTCAAGAACGGGGCAACCGATACGACTGTTACTGCCCGGCTGCGAATTATTAAATCGCTATGTTCTAAAAATGAAAAACCATTTCGAGTCCTAAACTGGACGAGAAATCCGATGTGAAGAGATTTCCCCCTCTGGGCTTCCCAGGGCCGAAATGGTGTTAAACAATAACGATTACTGCCAATTATAGTTTTTTTTGGCCGCCTGGGCCTTAATGGCAGAGATCATGGCATTCTCAAGTTCACCGGCCTCTTCCTTTTGGTTTTTGGCGATATAGGCTTCCCTTTTAACGTTCAATTCTTGGATCTGTTTTTGAATTTGGACGCGTTCGGCTTTCTTTTCTTCGATGAACTTTTCGATTTCGGCCGTTGATTTTCCTTTGAGCGCTGTGGGCAGTTCATCTTTTTTGAGTTTTGACACATCAAATTCTTCATCTTCAGAAGCATCGACCAGATCCCAAGACGAATTATTGTAAAGTCTTGAACTTTTGCTCACGGCCCTTTTTACGACCACTGCTTCTTCAAGGGCTTCGGCATTGGCGTCTTGGGCCACTTGCATCTGTTTCTTTCGTGCACCGGCATATCCATAAGAGATGTAGGTGTTGTTCAATCTTGAATTTAACTGTATGATGATGTCGTCATAGGGTGTATCGATATGAACGATTTGGCGATTATGGTCGATGGCCATATAATCACCACCTGTAAGTTCGGCCCCCTTTTTCCATTGGGTCGAAATGCCCTGCTCATAATTGCCACAGAAAATGGTGTTGACGATAACGTCTTTTTCCTTGGCCTGATAGGCGGCATCCCTATAGTTCAATTTGCCTTGTGTAAAAGGTTCATTGCCTGCGATAAAGATCATCTTCAAATCACCTCTATTCCTTCCCCAGTTAAGTTGTTTTAATGAGGCATTGATTACCTGACCACAATATTCTTCCCCGCCATTGGTGGTCAATGAGAACAATTTTTCTGAAATTTCATCGAGGTCACTGCTAAAACCGATAACCTGCCGAATATAGCCCTCGCGCGATGAAAGATGGTCATTGCCATATTCATAAAGCGCAATTTGCAATGAAGGTCGACTATCATTGCCACAACGGGCGTATGTGAACTCATTGACGATATCCCAAAGTTGTGCCTTGGCCTGGTTGATGAGCCCGTCCATACTGTTGCTGGTATCCAACAACAAGGCAATTTTGACATATTGTTTCGAGGGCTTGTGCGCTTTGGCATTGGCCAACAAAACCGTTGGTTCACTTTTTTCCGTATTTGCCCTGCAGGCTAGGGGCGATGTCAAGGTCAGGGCTAGAACTCCTGCTGTCAATAATTGTTTTGCATTTCTCATAGTCGAATTGTTTTTGACATTATGGGGCTAAAAGTATTGCTGAACTTTTTTAACAAAAATCGATAATGAGTGAACATGCCATTTTGGTGAGTGAACACACATATGCTTTTAGCTTAGTGGGCAAAACGCCCAATGTTTTTGACTTTTTGGGCATTTCTACATTTTTTGGTAAGCGATAAAACGAGTAAGTTTATCGTTGGGTATTGCTTAAAAATGAATAGGAAAGACTACATAACAATGGTATTCATGCTGCTCTGTGGATTTCTTTTTTCACAAGAGTCGATAGATACGAATGCCAAGGCCTTTATGCTCAAAGGCTCGGTCAAGAGCAAGGATCGCCATGTGCCGATTTCGGGGGTTGAGGTCAGGACAGATAAAGGGCAATATACCCTGACCGATGGTCTTGGTGAATTTCAAATTCGAGTAAAAATGGGAGATGTATTGATTGTCGAGGGTTTTGATCTTGAAACGGTCAGGCATCGCATAAGATCTGATGAGTATATCTCGGTACTGGTAGATGATTATGACCCGGGAAGTGTTCAAAAAAATAGGGCAGACCACCAAATTTTTCTTGATTCGGCCAACCATTATAAAAAAACGAGTATCGAAAAGAGTATAGATTTTGTGGTACAGGCCATTGAAAGTTTGGGCAAAAGAGGAAACAAGAGAGAATTGGCAGTTGCATATACCGTATTGGGAGAGATTTACCAATACCATAAACAATATGATCTGGCCATTGATAATTTCAACTATGCCCTTGAACAGCGCAATACCCTTAAAACATCATTATTGTTAGGGGAGACCTATGTTCGCAACGGGCAATTTCAAGAGGCGGTGGCGACTTTTGAACCACTTTTAAGTATTAAGAAAATGGTGCCCTATCAACGGGTAGAATTATATGAGGGATTGGGAGATGCCCATAAAGGCCTTGGTGATGAAAACAAGGCTCTGGGCTTTTATAACGAGGCATTGACCGTAGCGGAGAAAAATCAAATTTCGCCAAAGGTGACCGACCTGAACTCAAAAATCGCCGAAACCTATGCAAAAGAAAAGCGTTCCGTAGAAGCTGAGGGCTATTTCTCAAATTCACTGCGGTTATCGAAACAGGAAGCTCCACAGCGGGCCATTCAAGAAAACGAGAAAGTGGCAGATTTTTATAGTGATGAGAAACGATTCGATGATGAAATACAACTTCGAAAGAAAAGTCTGAAAGAACTTGAACAGTTGCCTGCCAAGACCTTTACAACCGATAAATCTGATATGACCCGTGATTCCATCACCGCACAGCGTATCAACTATAAAATTGCCAATGCCTACATCGCTCAAGAGAAATTGGATGAGGCCATTCCGTATTTGGAAAGAAGTATTGCCGAGGCCGGTAATGAAAACGACCTTGTAGTGCAGAAAGATGCGACCCGTAAACTGTCAGAGGTGTATCGCTATCAAGGTGATTTCAACAGGGCATTGGAGACCTACCAAGACTATGTCTCACTGGTCGATACCCTTTACGTGCGCAAAGAGCAGGAAATTTCGAAAGTGGTACGGTTGAACCGTGAGATAGCCGCCAAACAGAATCGTATTGCAAGCCTTGAGCAAGATAGGGAGCTTTCGCAGAGCAAATATAATCTGGCCTTGGCAGAGCGCCAGCTTTCCGAAGAAAGCAACAAAAGACAAAAGTGGATTATCTATTCGTTGATTTTCGGACTGTTCTTAATGGCTTCAACAGCCTTTTTCTACTACCGGAGCAACAAACAACAAAAATTGGCGAACAACCTTTTGGCCTTAAAGTCACTGCGATCACAGATGAATCCACATTTTATATTCAATGCCCTAAATTCAGTGAACAATTTCATTGCAAAAAATGACGAGCGAAGTGCCAATCGCTTTCTAAGTGAATTTTCTGTACTGATGCGGGTCGTTCTAGAGAATTCTGAAGAAGATTTCATTCCACTTTCAAAAGAATTGGAATTACTCGAACTCTATGTAAAACTCGAGCATTCGAGGTTTCCCGATAAGTTTGATTATACGATCCATATCGATGAAAATGTAGATGTGGATGCTTTTGAGATTCCGCCCATGCTTTTACAGCCCTATATCGAGAATGCTATATGGCACGGCTTGCGCTATAAAGAAGAAAAGGGTTTTTTGAAGATAGGGATGCAACAGCTGAACGAAGCCCTACTTCAAATATCGATAAGAGATAATGGCATCGGTAGAAAGCGGTCTGCGGCGCTCAAGACATCCAATCAGAAAAAGCAAAAATCGAAGGGCATGGGCAATATCAAAAAACGAATTGCCATTCTCAACGATATGTACAAGAACAAAGTAGGTGTAAGTGTTCGTGATCTTTACGATGACAAGACGGGCACCCAAGTCATCTTAAAACTTAGAAAAGATTGATGAAGATAAAGGCGGTCATAGTTGAAGACGAGGCGAACAGCCGTGAAATCTTACGGAATTATCTCGATAAATATTGCAAAAATGTCTCTCTTTTGGGTGAGGCCGCAACCATTAAAGAAGGGGTGAAGTTGATTGAAGAGACACAACCTGACCTTGTATTTTTAGATGTGGAAATGCCCTTTGGCAATGCCTTTGATCTCTTAGATGCCATACCTGACCGTACTTTTGAGACCGTGTTCGTGACGGCTTACGACCAATATGCGATCGATGCCCTGAACAGTCATGCGGCTTACTATCTGATGAAACCCATTAACATTGACGAACTCATTAAGGCTGTAGCGTATGTGGGCGAGGTAAAAGTGCGGGAAAACGCATTAGCGGGCCGAATCTTGCAGCCAAAGATAAAAAAGGCGGAGGGCAAGATCACATTGCCCCAACAAGACGGTTTTCAGGTATTGGAGGTGTCGGATATTTTCTTCTGCAAGGCCGATGACAATTACACAGAAATTTATCTAAAGGAAAAGAAAATACTTGTCAGCAAAACCTTGAAATATTTTGAAGAAGCCCTGTCAGGTTTCCCTTTTGCCCGTATCCACAAATCGTATTTGGTGAACATTGACGAAATCAGAAAATATAAAAAGGGCAAAGGGGGCAGTGTAGTCTTGTCGAACGGAAAAGAACTCTCGGTTTCGGCTTCCCAAAAAGCAAATTTGCTATCATTTTTTAAGTAATTTTCGCTACCAAATTCAAGATTATGACAATTCTTCCCGTAA
>JANQOD010000349.1 GCA_028289745.1 Allomuricauda sp.
GTTCAACTTTTTGTACAAAATGAGCGGTGACAAAATGCTGAGCGAAGACTTGACACAAGATGTGTTCTACAAAGTCATCAAGTATCGGTCTTCTTATAAAAACGGAAGGTTTCTATCTTGGTTGTTTGCCATCGCGAGAAACAGTTTAAAGACCCATTTCATTCGTAACAAAGAAATGCATACCGATCTAGAGCAGTTGGCAGACCAGACCATCGAGAAAAAAAATGATGAGGCACATTCGCAATTGCATTTAGCTTTGAGCAAGTTGGAAACTTCAGATAGAGAAGTCATCATCTTGAACAGGTTTCACGAGATACGGTACCAAGAATTGGCCGAAATCATGGGCAGCACCACAGGCGCCATGAAGACCAAGGTAAGCCGGGCCCTGAAAAAATTGAAAAATATTTATCTAGAAAGCATTTGAAAATGGACAAGGATAAAATGACAGATTTGATTCAAGACTATTTTGACAATTCACTTGACGGCGACAAACTGAACGAGTTCGAAGAGCTTCTTAAAAATTCACCTTCGTTCAAAAAAGAGGTGGACGAATATCGATTGCTGTTCGATGCTTTTGAAAAGGAAACCGACATCATTCCTCCAGCCAGTTTGAAGACAAACTTTTTGAGCATGCTCAAAGACCAAAAAAGAATGCAGGGCAAGGTTGTGGGCTTGAAGAGGCAGCCAATAAATTGGTTCACCGCGACATTGAAAATCGCCGCAGGTATCGCATTGCTCATTTCCGCATTCTTTTTTGGGAAATATTCAGAGAAAAACGTCTTGAAAAATGAATTCGCCAGCATGCAGGAAGAGACCATAAAATTAAAGCAGACCGCCATGATATCACTTTTAGAGAACCAATCGGCGAGCAAGCGCATTCAAGGGGTACACTATATTGATGATCTGATCGATCCCGACGAAGCCATCATAAGTGCCCTGGCAGATAGAATGCTAAACGATGAAAACACCAATGTTCGGCTGTCGGCAATGGAAGCGCTCACAAAGTTCAAAAATTCAGAAACGGTAAAGAATGCTTTCATTAAAGCCTTGAAAACAGAGAAGGACCCAAGTATTCAAATCGCCATTATTCAGGCATTGGTTAAGATACAAGAAAAAAAGGCCATTGAACCCATGCAAAAATTGTTGGAACAAGAAGACACCCAACCCTTCATCAAAAACGAAATTAAAATAGGATTACCAAAAATTACATAAAACCTGTGCTGAGCATTGTCGAAGCATCAAAAAACGAAAATCATGAAAAAAGTAACTTTTCTTCTAATCGCAGTGGCCACTTGCGCCATTACATCTGCCCAGACAGATTACACAAAATCTTTAAGCGGTATCGAATGGGTAAAAATCGAATCCAAATCAGATATTACCTTGAAAACCTACAATGCCAACGAGCTGTTGATAAAAGGAACTGGCAGCTCGAAAATATCTGAAAAGGCCAAAGGGCTAAAACTGGTCGGTGAAAGTGGCAACGACAACACAGATGTCGGGTTCTACGTGGTACAAGACGGAAACACCCTTTTGGTAAAAAACCTGAGAAAGTCAGAGGGTGCTGAAATTTTTCTTCCCAAGACCCAGAACGTTTCGGTAAAAAGCACTTGGAACGGCGACATAGAAATTGAGGGATTTTCTGGGGAAATCGAAGCTGATGCACAACTTCACGGCAGCATTGAAATCACTGATATAAATGGCCCCGTTACCGCAAATGCCCTTAATGGGGAAATCGATGTTGAATTTGGCACCGTCAAACAAAATACCCCCATCTCTATCCATACCACGAACGGCGCCGTCGATGTCTCCCTTCCTGAAAACACACCAGCCGACTTGACCTTAAGCACTCTCCATGGAGACATTTACACCAACTTCGATATCAAGAGAGAAGAAAAAGATGGTCTGAAATCGGTATCGAGCAAGAAGGTAAAAGCGACCATTAATAACGGAGGGGTCAATATTTCCTTAAAGTCCATCAACGGAAGCATCTATTTAAGAAAGCAATAATCTGCCCGCGAGCAAAGTCAAATCATCAAAAAACGAACAGTCATGAAAAACATAATGCCCATTTTAATGATGGCCTTTCTTGGACTATCACTCAATGCCCAAAAAATCATTGAAAAAAACATCGATTATACCGATCAGATCATTGATGTAGAGGTAAAGTTCGCCTCTGATATCGAAGTGAAGACCTGGGACAGGCCCACCGTATATTTTAAGGCAGACATCAGCACAAAAGATGAAAAGTATTTAGAATTGTATACCCTCAATGTCAAAAAAAGTGTAGGTTTCATCAGCATCAGCTCAGATACCAAGGCCATTTTTAAGGCATTTCATGACGAATGGAACAGCAACCGTTCAGATGACAAAAGGTACTACCACACATCAGACATGTACGAATTTGACTATGTGCTCTATGTGCCCAAAAATGCCACCTTTACCGTGACCAGTATTAACGGTGACCTAAGGGCAGAGGTCATCGAAGGAGATTTCACCGCCGATCTGATCAATGGAAACATCGATATCAAAAAGTATAAGGGCAACCTTGACCTGAAAACCATCAATGGTGAAATCGACCTTTTTCTTTCCAATTCACGATTGACCGCAGAGACCATACATGGCCAGATTTATGCCGATGAAAACTTAGAGCTCAAGGTAACCGATCGTCACGTTGGGCAAAAAGTAGTGGGTAGTTTTGATGCTGCATCGAACCGCCTCCGCCTGAATACCATCAATGGAAACATGTATCTAAGGCTTTGATGCATGAAAGCGATTTTTGATCCAATATTCATTATTGTTTTGGGCATGGTTTCTTGTAGATCGACAAATAACCGGCACAAAAACCAATTTATCGATTTACAAGAGATTAAAGTTCGATGCTTATCTCATGGTCAGAATTGACCAAGAAGGCACATTCCTTGAAATTTGGCGGACCAAAAGTTTTCATTTTGGCATTCGAAAAGGCTACTTTTTCTTTTGGTATGCCCAACCAATTGGTATCTAATATATTGTTTCCGTTCTCGTCATAAAAAATGGCCAGGGCATACTCCCCTCTTGGAAGGTCTTTGATCGATAGTCGGGTAATCCCTTTCTTGGCAGCGATACTATCGCATTTGAATACTTGGTCAAATTTCAAAAACCCATCCTCAGAGTCATAGACCGCCACACTGATTTTTCCTTTAGAAGAGGGCACCCCGTGTACCTCAACAGAAATCTCATTCTGTGAAAACAGCAGGGCCGGAAATAACACGATCAAAAGAAAAAAGCGTCTCATTTTTCAAATGGTTTCAGTACAAAGATGCAAACTCATTTCTTATCAAAAAAGTATACGTTCAAATGTATCTTGTTGGATGTCGCCAAAACACACTTTACTCTTCTGCATCGATGGCAAGCTTCAGGGTCTCATAAAGCTGCGCCGTTTCAAGGCTGTCGGTAAAATTGAGAAAAAGCTTGAGCGAGTCATGGTGTACTATCCTTATTTTCCGTTGCCTCAGATCATCGACGAACACATACACCCTTGATTCGGTCAACGAATCTTTGAATACCCCTTTTTCACGGGCCAACCATGAAAAACCGGTATTGCGTTCCATTTCAGGTATTCTCTTGACGAACGAAATACTGTCCATTTCTGAAAGGAGTAGCTGTTGTCGATAGATACCTGAGTATATCTTGAGCTTGCCTTCTTTGATGCTATGGTAGTTTTTATAATGGATCACAAAGGCCGCCATACAGAAAATGATGGTCAATGCGATCAAAAGGTTCCAAAACCAATGCCTTTTTTTACTTTTTGTCATCTGACTCCTTATCCGTCCGATACTTATCAAACCATGCCACAGTATGGGCAATCTTGGTGATCAGGTTGCTGGGTCGGTTCGCGATGCCATGGCTGGCACCCGGAATCTCGACCAAAACCGTTTCTTTTTTCCTCAATTTTAGCGCATGGTATAGCTGCTTGGCCTCACTGGGCGGTGTTCGTAAATCGTTCATGCCCACCATAACCATCGTTGGGGTCTCTATATTTCCAACGAGGGAAATCGGCGAAAATTTCCAGTAGTGCTCAAAATTTTCCCAGGGTTGACCTTCATAACGTGAATTGGCGTACCCAAAATAATTATCGGCCACCAAGGTCTTACTGATCCAGTTCATCACCGGTTTGGCAACCACCGCAGCTTCAAAACGGTCGTTCTTGCCTATCATCCAAGCGGTCATGATACCGCCGGCACTTCCCCCCGTCACGAATAGCTGGTCTTCATGGGCAATGCCTTTTTCAATGCAATGATCTACCCCATCCATCACATCATTGTAGTCTTCTCCAGGGTAGTTTCTATACAAAAGGTTGCCGAACGCTTCCCCATAGCTAGTACTGCCCCTTGCATTGGGGTAAAAAACAATATACCCGGCAGCAGCATACAACTGCATTTCAATTGAAAAACGATCTCCATAGTTCAAAATCGGTCCGCCATGATTTTCTACCATGAATGGATATTTTTTGGAGGCCTCATAATTTGGCGGATAAACGACCCAACCCTGTAGATCACGATTATCGACACTTGATGTATACCAAACTTCTTCTACTTTGCCCAAAGTTCTATAATTCAACAATGCACTATTTAAATCGGTCATTTTTCTAGGGCTTTTCGCTTTCGGGCCCAAAAAAGCCAATTCAGCAGGGTGCTCAGGCTTGGCATAGGTATAGACAACCGTACCATTCTTCGACACGCTGTAAGATCCGCTGCCATAAGGTCTTCCAAGGGTGGTTCCTCCGCGATTATCGGCCAGTTTGGTCACCTTGCCAGATAGGGAGATATGACCAATCTTTCCGTTTCCTCTGTCATCATAATTAAAATAGAGTCCGTTCCCTCTGTCATCCCATTGAATGTTTGAAATACTTCTATCCAAATCATCTGAAATACTCCTTTTACCACTGCCATCACTATTCATGATATGGAGTTTTCTGACCTGGTACGCCTGTTTTTTATCTCCATACCCCAAATAGGCGATCAACTTACCGTCTGGAGAAACCTGCGGATTATAATCTGGTCCGTCCCTTTCGGTCAAGGGCTCGATTTCTCCACTTTCTACCGCTACGGTATATACTTCACTATTGCGAAAACGGTACTCCCAATCTTTGAGCCTATTCGCTGAAAAATAGATCTTATCGCCAGCTGGCGACCATGATAACGTACCCCCATGATGCCAATCGCCTGAGGTAATCTGCCTTGGCGCCCCACCATTTGAAGGCATCACAAAAATATGGTTGAAGCCCGGTTTGATATAGCCACGGCCATCCGCTTCATGGTAGACCCGATCCGTAATTCGCGGTGCATCGGCCCA
>JANQOD010000178.1 GCA_028289745.1 Allomuricauda sp.
ATTTTTTTGACAAGCTCTTGGGTCTTATGGGGTTTTCCCACATAGTTGTACAAATAGGCAACGTGATGACTGGGTTCATTGCCATGGGCATATTGACCTATCATTCCCGTACTGAAAATAGGCAATTCATCTTCAGGAAGTGCGGCATATGAGAACATGGAATCAAGCTTTTGCTCAAACCTTTCCATACCGCCCGTGGCGCTGATCAGTCCCGGAATATCTTGCTGCACCGACCAATAGTAGTGCCATGCGTTGCTTTCACAGAAGTAAGGGGTGTATGCCTTTGGAAGGAAAGGTGTCAAAAATTCTCCTTCTTCGTTCTTGGGCTGCAGCCACGTATTTTTTTCGTTGTACAGGTTTTTCCAGTTTTGGGAACGTGCCATGAAATAATCATGATCTTCTTGTTTGCCCAGGTCTTTGGCGAACATGGCAATGCACCAATCACCGAAAGCGTACTCCAATGTTTTTGAGACAGACCAGTTTTCATGGTGTTCATCGACGGGAATATATCCTTTTTCCTTATACCTATCGATTTGACGTTCATCTACCATAGCACTTTCTTTACAGGCACGGTACGCAAGCGAAACATCAAATTCATACCCTTTGAAATACGCATCGACGATAACGGGAACGGCATGATAACCGATCATCATGTTCGTCTCACTGCCCTGCATCGACCACACGGGAAGCACACCCGTTTCTTGATAATGTGCCAAAAGGGATTTGACCATATCGGGCACCCTGTCGGGTTGAATGAGGGTATATAGGGGGTGGGCCGCCCTAAAGGTATCCCAAAGTGAAAAGGTATCGTAACGATCGTAACCCATGGCTTGGGCCACGGTATCCATGCCTTCCCTATAGTTTCCTTGGTCGTCATTGGCCGCTTTATACCGCCCCTCACTGTCACTGTACAATGTTGGGGCCAACATTGACTGGTACAACATGGTATAAAAGATGGTTTTTTTGTTCACATCCCTAGAAACCACTTTGATTTTTTGCAGTTCTTTTTCCCAAATAAGCCCAGCCTGCTTTCTGACAGTATCAAAATCGGCATTCGCCTCTATGTCGATTGCTTTGCCCGCTGCTTCTGAACTTATCGATGACAAGCCTGTTTTTATGACAATCTGCTCGTTTTCAACGGTTTCATAGTTCAAGATTATTTTATGGTCGAAGCCATTTGATGGCGCATCGGTTTTCTTGCTATCGTATTCTTCATAAGATGTGAAGGGCTTTGAGAAGCGCATTTCAAAAAAGAGCCTTTGGTTTCTTGCCCAACCGGTTGACATGCGATGCCCCTGTACTATTGAATCATTGACCACCTTGATAAAAGTATCAGTGGGTTTGTCCCAATTGAGGGAATAGCCCAGATCGACATGGATCTGGGTCTTCTTATCTTTTGGGAAGGTATAGCGATGTACCCCCACCCTACTGGTCGCCGTCATTTCGGCCTTAATACCATAATCCAATAACGCTACCCAGTAATATGCCGGGGATGCTCCTTCCTTGCCATGATCAAAACGGGAAAAAGGCTTGTGGTTATTCTCTTGGATCCGTTCAGAAAACCTGCTATTGGTGGGCATTACCAAGATATCGTACAAATCTCCGGCACCGGTACCGGTAAGGTGGGTATGCGAAAAACCCGATAGGATGGAGTCTTGATAATAATATCCAGCAATTCTGTCCCAACCCGGTATGCCGATATCAGGACTCAACTGTACCATGCCGTAAGGTACAGTGGCCCCTGGGTAGGTATTTCCGGGTCCGTCTGTTCCTATAAACGGATTTACATACTGTGTCAGTCTATCATCAGAGCTTTGTTTTTCAGCCTGCGTCACACAACCGAACACCAATACCAAAATCAATATTAAAAAAGAATAACCCCTCATTGATCTTTTGATTTTGCCATATCGCTATGATGATTTTACAAGCTGTTCTCGATCGTAAATCGTACAATCTCTGACAACCGGCCATAGGCCAAACCGACCACTGTATCGGCCGCACCGTAATAAATGGCCATTTTGTCTTCCTCAATGGAGTGGAGGGCCGCACATGGAAAAACCACATTGGGCACATCACCCACACATTCATATTGGGTCTGTGGAGACAACAGATAGGGCTGCGTTCGATATTTCACTTGATCGGGCCGGTCTTTATCCAAAATTGCCGCGCCCATTGAGTATCGAAAGCCATTACAGGTATTAATGACCCCATGATAGAGCATCAACCAGCCCTCATCGACCAAGATAGGTATGGGACCGGCCCCTATTTTTGTACACTGCCAAGCACTATCGACAAACGCAGCGACCTTCATCACGCATCGATGTTCGCCCCAATATTTCATATCAGGGCTGTAACTGATATAAATATCCCCAAAAGGGGTATGGCCATTATCACTTGGGCGGCTCAACATAGCATATTTGCCATCGATTTTTTCAGGAAAAAGCACCCCGTTTCTATTAAAGGGCAAAAAAGCGTTCTCGCATTGGAAAAATTCCTTGAAATCGTAGGTATAGCCAATACCTATCGTTGGGCCGTGATACCCATTGCACCATGTAATCCAATAGCGATCTTCGATAAACGTGACCCGTGGGTCATATTTATAGTCAGAGGTTATCATCTGTGTGTTTCCCGCTTTGAACGCTATGGGTTGATGGTTGATGTTCCAATGGAGGCCATCTTTACTGAACCCGGCAAAAATGTTCATCTGCACCGCTTTGTTGTCGCATCTGAAGACCCCTGCAAAACCTTCTTCAAATGGCACTACCGCACTGTTGAAGACACTGTTCGATGTAGGTATCGCATCTCGCTGAATGATCGGGTTGTCAGTGTGCCTCCAAAGTACTTCAGTATGCCCTGAGGGCCTGTCTTGCCATGGTAACATCGTTTTTGTTTTCAATGCTTCTTTTTTTATATATAATGTGGACAATCGATTCAATCAGTGATCTTCTTTACCTTATCGAACCATGTAAATTTCAATACTGCCGTAGTAATCAAAAATACCGCCAAGGCCCAAAGGGTTTTCGGATAGTCGCGCACCATAAAATAAATGGGAAGGATAATCATACTCGATTGCCATATAATACCTATGGTACAGTTGAACATATCTTTCCAAAATTCACCATTTTTGGTGATTGTCTTTCCTTGTTGGATCAATTTTTCTGAAACGGGCTTCCACCATCCCCAAGGGTGTACCGTACCATAAAAAGAGGTCAGAATCTTCATCTCGGTGGGTTTGCTCAAATAGGTGCCCAATAAACACCCAAGCAATGAAAAACCAAAAATAATCGGAAATAGGTATATATCATGTATATGGGAAATCTCGTACCAAAATGAGCCTTCCATGAAATTTTCCTTGTTCTGATGTAGAAAAAATTGTGCCGTGGCCACAACAAGACCCGCCAGCATACCCCAAAAATAGCCCCAGCCATTAAAGCGCCACCAGACCCACTTTAAAAAATTGGCCATCACATAACCTCCATACAATGAACTGGAAATCCATAATGTGAGGGAGTTTATGGACTCTGCAAAAAAGCCCATAAAAACACCCAAGGCCACTACTGCTATCGATGCGATATGGCTGGCCTTTACATAGTGCTTATCGGATGCCTCTGGCTTGAAATATTTTTTATAGATATCATTTACGATGTATGCAGGCCCAGCGTTTACAAAAGCTGAGAAGGTACTCATAAAAGCAGCCAACAAGCCGGCCAGCAGCAATCCCTTGATCCCCACCGGAACATGAAAATTGATGACCTTGGGTAAAATTATTTCGAGTTCTGCACCTGTCAGCCCGGCGTCTGCCGCCATACCCGGGGCCAAGACCACTACGCCAATGACCACAATACCCGCGATAAGCAAGTACCTCGGAATAAATAAGATAAGATTCGTGAAACCGCTCATATAGGCAGCTTCCTTGACGGTTCTGGTAGAGAGAATCCTTTGCATATCAAAACTGGGGGTAGGTCCGGCAATACTGGCAAAGAAACCTTTGAAAAGGGCCATCCCTATAAAGGCACCGAACATTTTATAGCCTTCAGAATCTATCAAATCATTAAAAGCTTGGAATTTATCACTCCAATGGGTGCCCAATTCCCAACCAAAAAAGATGTTCTTCCATTCTTCTGTGATGATTGCCTCGATCTGAACATCTGAAATCTCAAAAAAAGCATATCCGGCCACCAAAATACCAGCCAATACCATAATAATATATTGCAGTACTTCTGTGGCGACCACCGAAAACATACCTCCCTTGACCGTATATAACGTGGTCAACCCTATAATGATCAATGCGTACGACTGTGCTGAAAGCAATAGTACCGTGTCGCCTATTTGCCAGGTTAGGTCCCACGGCAGTATGATGGTCGTAAACTTTCCCACACCCTCAAAAAAATAGGCTATGAACCCGATAGCGGCCACTACGGCGAAAATAGCGACGATACTATGGGCCGCCCTTCCGGCGCGATCATCGCCAAAACGGGTCAACATCCACTCTGAGCCGGTCATGATATTAGATCTGCGGATCCATACCGCCAAGAACATCATAATGAAGACTTGGTTAAAAATTGGCCATAACCACATGAACAAAAAGCTCTTTGCCCCATAAAGAAAAAGTATGCCCACCATCCATGCGGTACCCGACACATCGAACATTCCCGATCCATTGCTCAGCCCTAGATAGTACCATTTGATATTGTTACCTCCAAGAAAATAGGAGTCAAGGCCCTTTGATGCTCTTTTTGAGACCCAGATGCCCACGACCAGTGTTAGAATGATGTAGGTTACAATAATTGAAATGTCCGCTATTTCCATAAGTATTTTAACCTGGGTTAAATCATGTTACTCGATAATCGAGATTTAAACCTGACTGTCGTCAGGCAAATTAGCCCGAAGCTTGCTTCGGAATTTTGGGTTATCTCCATATGAATGTCCTGTGTCCCGATAGCGATCAAGAGCTATCAGGACTTCCCCAAAGTAATTCACTTCAAGGGGTTCTTGCCCATTTCAAATTCCAATGTACCTCCCGCCATAAGCTCATCGTGTGTAATATAGGTTCGCTTTAATGGCTCTCCATTGAGTTTGACCGATTGAATATATCTATTGATTGATGAAGTTTCTTCTGCTTTGACCACCAATGATTTTCCGTTTGGAAGTGCTATGGTGGCTTTTTCAAAAATCGGGCTGCCCAGCTCATATTCACGCGATGCCGGGTTCATCGGATACAGGCCCAATGAACTGAACACATACCAAGCCGACATTTGCCCACAATCTTCATTGCCGCTCAGACCATCTGGTCGAGTGCTATATTGGGTATCTAAAATTTCACGTACCCAGTATTGGGTCTTCCAAGGCTTGTCGGCCTTATTGAACATATAGGCAATGTGGTGACTGGGTTCGTTGCCATGGGCATACTGGCCAATGAGGCCCGAAATGTCGACCGAAACATTGTCGCCCGTAATTTCAGAGCTTTCGGTAAAAAGCTGTTCCAGTTTTTCAGCAAAGGCTTCGTTGCCACCGTGCAGTTCAATAAACCCAGAAACATCGTGCAACACAAACCAACTGTGTTGCCATGCATTGCCCTCGGTATAATCGGTATGTTCACGGTGATTCGAAAATTTTGGGTCGAAGGGTTCACGCCAACGTTTACCATCAGATGACCTGCCCCGCATAAAACCGGTACTGGCATCGAAAAGCTCTCTATAGGCCTCTGAACGTTTACTGAAATACTCGTAATCTTCATCTTTGCCCAGTTCACGTGCCATCTGTGCCACGCACCAGTCATTGTAAGCAAACTGAAGGGATATGGTGACCGATTCGTCTAGTTTGTCAAAAGGAATATATCCATATTCTTTGTAGGGCAATAGCCCCCGTTCATCGCCCATCATGGTCTTACGAACGGCAGAATAGGCCTTTTCAACATCATAATCGCGATACCCCTTCAAAAAGGCTTCCACCAAAACGGAAACCCCATGGTTGCCCGTCATGGTATTGGTCTCATTGCCATACAATGTCCAA
>JANQOD010000371.1 GCA_028289745.1 Allomuricauda sp.
TCGGTGCATGCAGAACAAAACGATACGTTTCTCGAGAAAAGATTCAGCACAATTTTTTAAGACCCTGAACCGACGGGTAAATCAATATTTCAAGGAACATAACATCAAAAAAACAGGCAATTGGAAACTGCATCTGAAAACCATCATTATGTTCAGTTGCTATCTGACCCCATATTTTTTATTGTTGTCACTAAACCTTCCGACCTGGGCGCAATTATTGTTGACCATTTTGATGGGTGTGGGCATGGCCGGTGTGGGCATGAACGTGATGCACGATGCAAACCACGGCTCATATTCCACTAAAAAATGGGTCAATAAACTAATGGGGGGCAGTATGTACCTTCTGGCGGGCAATGTCTACAACTGGCAGGTGCAACATAATGTACTGCACCATACCTATACCAATATTCATGAGCACGATGAAGATATGGAGGCTGGCCGTATTATTCGTTTCTCTAAACATGCCGAGTGGAAAAAACACCATAAGTTTCAGCACTGGTACTCTATTTTCCTGTATGGACTCTTGACCTTCAATTGGGCGATTACCACAGATTTCAAGCAGATGTACCGCTATACAAGGCGCAAGCTTTCCTTCGGAAAATTTCCCAACCCCGTTCTGAATTGGAGTACATTGGCCATTACCAAAGCGCTGTACTTTACCGTATGGATAGTATTGCCAATACTATTTTTTGACATCCCCTGGTGGCATATATTGATAGGCTTCTTCATCATGCACTATGTAGCAGGGCTCATTCTCAGCATTGTCTTTCAACTGGCCCATATTGTCGATGAGGCAGAAACCCCATTGCCCGATGAGTCAGGGGGCATGAAAAATACATGGGCCATTCACCAATTGTTGACAACCGTCAATTTTGGCACAAAAAACAAAATCGTGAATTGGTTCACCGGCGGACTCAACCATCAGGTCGAACACCATATCTTTCCGCATATTAGCCATATACACTACACAAATATTTCTAAAATTGTGAAACAAACGGCAAAGGAGTTCAATTTGCCCTACAACGAGTACAAAACTACCAGAAAAGCCATAATTTCGCACTTCAAGCATTTAAGGGAATTGGGCAAGAAGCCCGTTTTGCAATACTGATAAACGAGCACAGAAATGAGCAACCAACTGTCTGAAAGGGTACAGAAAATGTCCACTTCGGCCACACTGGCCATGGCCGCTAAGGCCAGGGAACTTCGAAATGAAGGTAAAGATATCATTGGGCTTAGCCTCGGCGAGCCTGATTTCAACATCCCAGATTTTGTCAAAGAAGCCGCCAAGCAAGCGATCGATGACAATTATAGCAGCTATACCCCGGTCGATGGTTATGCCGAGCTGAAACGGGCCATTTCAAAAAAGTTCAAGCGCGATAACGACCTCGACTATGATGTAAGGCAAATTGTGGTCTCTACCGGGGCCAAACAATCGCTCTTCAATGTGGCGATGGTGGTCTTGAACCCCAAAGATGAGGTCATTCTACCTGCACCGTATTGGGTCAGCTATAGCGATATTGTAAAATTGACGGAGGCCCTACCTGTTGAAGTGCCGACCAGTATCGAGACCGATTTCAAGATGACCCCTGAACAATTGGAAGCTGCCATCACCCCAAAGACCAAGATGCTTTGGTTCAGCTCGCCCTGTAACCCAAGCGGGTCGGTCTATGGCAAAAAAGAGTTGGAAGCATTGGTCGAGGTATTGAAAAAGCACCCACAGATCATTGTAGTTTCAGATGAAATATACGAACACATTAATTTTAAGGGCAGTGGTCACGTGAGCATAGCGGGCATCGAAGGCATGTACGATAGAACCGTGACCGTAAATGGTGTCTCAAAAGCCTTTGCCATGACCGGCTGGCGTATCGGTTATATCGGTGCTCCTGAATGGATTGCAAAGGGCTGCACCAAACTACAGGGCCAGGTTACCAGCGGGGCCAATGCCATTGCCCAACGCGCTACGATCGCAGCTCTAGAGGCTTCTAAGAGCAAGATCCAGTACATGATCGACGAGTTTCACCGGCGTCGCGATTTGGTGCTTGGTTTATTGGAAAATATCGATGGCTTCAATGTTAATGTGCCCGAGGGCGCTTTCTATGTGTTTCCTGATGTTTCAGCTTTCTTCGGAAAGACCTTGAACGGCACCAAGATCAACAATGCCTCAGATTTCGCCCTTTATTTGTTGGAGCGCGCCAATGTGGCCACCGTTACCGGGGAAGCGTTCGGCAACCCAAATTGCATCAGAATTTCGTACGCCGCTTCAGAAACCGAATTGAAGGAAGCGATTTCAAGGATAGCCAAAGTGGTTTGATCTTCCTTGCCATTCGAAATGAGCGTAACGATTTTTGCCTTTCACCCTAAACCAAGAATGGCAAGCCAGGGCAATATTAAGTACGTTTCCAGAAAACAGGGGTCAAGACAATCAACACGGTAAACAGTTCAAGACGACCCAAGAGCATCAAAAAAGCGCACCACCATTTACCAAAAACGGGCAAACTGCTAAAATTCACCACAGGGTTCAGATCACCCAATGCCGGACCCACATTGCCCAATGAAGAGGCCGCCCCGCCAACTGCCGATTCAAAGTCCAGTCCTAAAAAACCCAAAACCAACGCCCCGATGATGAACAAGAGCATATAGAGTACGAAAAAGGCGATGATGTTATAGACAATGTGCTCTGAAACCGACTTGTTATTGTAGCGCACAGGTATGATGGCATTGGTGTGCAGGGTACGCTTAAACTCCAAAATTCCGTTTTTGATGATAAGTATATGCCGCATGACCTTAATGCCCCCAGCGGTCGAGCCCGCCGACCCGCCCAAGAACATCAATCCGAAGAAAAAGACGGTGAGAAAAGGCGTCCAATTCGTGAAATCTGCCGTCACAAAACCTGTTGTGGTCACAATGGCCAAAACCTGAAAAAAGCCATGGCGTACAGCACTTTCAAAATCACCCAATACCTTGGGGTGGTAATCAGATACCGGAACATTGGCCTGAAAGTAAACGACAAGCCCCGCTATAATGGTAAATACCAAAATGAAGAGCGCATAACACTTGAACTCTTCATCTTTTATGATACGCTGCACCTTACCAGTGAAGGCAAAATAACTGATGACAAAGTTGGTACCCGCCAAAAACATGAATACAATGATGATGTACTGTATCAAGGGCTGATCGTTCCAGTAGGCCACACTAAGGTTCTTGGTAGAAAAACCTCCGGTCGATAGCGTTGACAGTGAATGGTTGATGGCATCAAAAAAAGTCATGCCCGCCAATTTCAACAGCAGTGTTTCAGCCAAAGTATAGCCCACATAAATCAACCATAGCCGTTTGGCCGTATCGGTAATACGGGGGTGTAGCTTATCGCCCCCCGGCCCAGGAGCCTCGGCAGCGAAAAGCTGCATGCCCCCAATACCCAATAGTGGCAAAATGGCAATTGCAAGTACGATAATCCCCATTCCACCTATCCAATGGGTGAGGCTTCGCCAAAAAAGGATTCCTTCTGGAAGGGATTCTATATCATTCAATATCGATGCTCCCGTGGTCGTATAGCCCGACAAGGTCTCGAAAAAGGCATTTGTCAAGGTAGGTATGGTCCCTGAAAAAAGATAGGGCAACACACCCGACAACGACATGATGATCCATCCAAAAGTGACAATGATATAGCCCTCTTTGCGTTTGACCTCCTTTTTATGCCCCCTAGTGTAGAACATGGCCATCACCCCGACAAACAAGGTCACCAAGGCCGCCAATGTTATATCTAAGGTTGCACCGTCTTGGTATATGCCGCTTACCAATGCGGCCAAAACCATAAAAGAGCCATTGCACAATAGCAAAAGGCCCATGATATGAACGATGATCCTAAGGTTGAGCCCCATTAGAGAAACAACTTTTCAATTCGCGGAATGGCTTTTGGCAGACAACAGACCACCACCCTATCACCTTGTTGTATTTTAAAGTCTCCCAAGGCGATAATGCCCTTATTATCCCGTATCACGCCCCCGATAATCGCCTCACGCGGAAAATCAAGTTCTTTGATAATCTCTCCGTTTACAAGCGAAGTGGGTTTGACGATGAATTCCAATATCTCGACGTTCAGGTTGTTGAGACGGGTCAGGGCGACCACTTCACCCCTTCTGATATACCTGAAAATATTGTTGGCGGCCAAGAGCTTTTTGTTGATCAACGTATCAACGCCTATTGATTGAGAGAGTTGAAAGTAGTCCATGTTTTCAACCATCGCAATCGTTTTTTTGATGTTCTTTGACCGTGCCATGAGACATGACATGATATTGGTCTCAGAGTTTCCGGTCACAGCGATGAAGGCATCCATAGATTCAAGGCTCTCTTCTTCAAGTAATTCAACATTTCGTCCATCACCATTGATGACCAACGCATTGGGCAGGTTATCGGCCATATCAAAGGCTTTATCTTTGTTCTGCTCGATCAGCTTAACGTTGAACTTGTTGTTGCAGAGGTCTCGGGCCGTTTTGAAACCGACCTTGCTGCCACCAAGAATCATGACATTCTTGATTTCTTTACGCTGCATGCCCGTCAGTTTATAGAGTTCATCAACACCTTCATCTGAAGTGATGAAATAGACCAGGTCACCTTCCTTGAAAACCGTATCCCCCCTAGGAATATGGGTGTACTGGGTACCCATACGCTGTAGGGCAATGGGCATGAAATGCAACTCTGGGAAAACCCTTGCGGCCTCTTTTACCATTTTGCCCACAAAAGGGGCGTTTTTGGGCAAGAAGACACCGACCATGGTCAATAGCCCCTCTTCAAACTCATAGGTGTCGTTGAAAGCAGATTGGTTGAGAAGCAACTGTATCTCTGAAGCCGCCAATTCTTCGGGCGAAATAAGTTCATCGATGCCCAATTGCGAAAAATCTATCGTCTCTTTGTTATCGATGAACTCAGTATTTGAAATTCGTGCAATCGTACGTTTACAGCCCAACTGTTTTGCCAAAAAACAAAGGGTAAGATTGGTGGTCTCAGAAGAGGTCACCCCAATGGTCATGTCAGA
>JANQOD010000372.1 GCA_028289745.1 Allomuricauda sp.
GAGTTGCCGTTGGCCGAGCTCTCCCCCCGCCTCCAGGTCAAAAATGGCGAGATTGCCTCCCGAATAATTTGAAACGGCCAGTTGGCCATCTCCCGAAAGGGCAGCATGACAGGGGTGCGCACCACCCGAACCCTTGCTATTCAGTTTTTCAAGGACTCCATTCTTTAGTGAAAAAGCGGTCACACCGCCACCAAGACTATCAAAATCCGCGGTTTCCTGAACGGCGTATAGATAATCCCCTTCCCCTGAAATGGCCAGAAAAGACGGATTGGGCATCTTGGCCTTTAACTGCAAAGAATCCAAAGCACCGGTTTCAGCATTGAATTGCAGGGCATAAATGCCCTCACTTGTGCCATCGGTATAGGTGCCCACAAAAAGGGTCTCTGTATGGACGACCTTTTTTTCTGAACACCCCATTACCCCCAAGACTAAAAGTAAACAGCCGACTATTTTCGTTTTCATGATCCTCTTTATTTTTTCAAAAATAAACCATGCCCGGCTACCATTACTATTTTTATCTTTAAATCATGGATAGTGCATCGATACTATTGGTCTTAAGCTGTCTTGGCATTGCCCAAGCCTTGTTTTTATGCCTCTATCTCTTTACCCTGAAAAAGGGAAACAGAAAAGCCCATGTTTTTCTGGCCTTGATTATTTTCGGATTGACCCTGCGGATCGGAAAGTCTATTCTCAATACGTACATACATTTGGAGGCATGGCAACGAAATCTGGGCATAGCCGGTATTTTATTGGTCGGGCCCAGTCTTTGGTTATACGGTAAAACGTTGTTGAACAAGGCCCCGAAGCGTATCGGGCAAAGCCTTCCACATTATATACCATACGTTATTTTTAGTGTGTGCTGTGCCCTGATCCCGAACCGTTTTGACACGCTGTCCCTAGCTATTTACTATGCGGTTTTTGGCCATCTCTTGTTGTATCTATTGCTCGCTGCCCTCTTGGTTTTTCGCATCAGAAATCAATCGCAAAAGGCGGTTTTTCATTGGTATCGCAATTTGGTCATCGGGGTGGGCATCATTTGGGCGTTCTATGTGGGAAATGTATCAGGACTGATCCCATTCTATATCGGTGGTGCCATTTGCTATACTTTTTTGGTCTATATTTTCTCTTTTTTACTGCTGCGGAAACATACCTTCCATTTAGAAAAATACCAAGGGAAGCCTTTGGACCAAAATACTTCCAAAAACCTGATGAATGATCTGGAAGCACTTTTTGAGAATAAAGCGATTTATCTCAACCATCAGGTAACCTTGGCCGAAGTCGCCCAATCTATAGGCACCAATGCCAAAACCTTATCACGGCTCATCAACGAGACCACGGGTAGAAATTTTTCTGAGTTCGTCAATTTCTACCGTGTCGAAAGGGCAAAAAAGCTGTTGGCCTCAGAAGCGGCCCAACATGAAAAGATTGCCTCGATAGCCTATGATTCAGGTTTTAACAATGTTACCTCCTTTAATCTTGCCTTTAAGGGATTGACCAAGCTTACCCCATCAGAATTCAGAAAACAAACCTTGGTCAAAAACTGAAAGAATCGTTTTAAGAATCATGATTTTTAAAGCCTAAGAACGATTTTCTTCCCTTCTTTGAACCAAAATTGATTTTATGCGCTTTAGTATATCATTGGCATTGATCCTTCTCTTCGGATGCGGCCAAAACCTAAACGAACCCGAGACCCCTGGCGCATTACTGCCGGTCAAAGAAACGGTCTTTGAGGGCCTGAACAGACCTTGGGGCATCACCTTTCTTTCAGAAGGGGAAGCCTTGGTGACCGAGAAAAATGGGCATATGGTCAAAGTCGATCTCAATACCAAGACCAAGAAAGTCATTAAAGGGTTCCCCTCTGATCTGACCGATAGTATCGGTGCCGTTCATATCGGTGACAACTCCGGAATTTTTGAGATCATAAAGCATCCTGATTTTGCTGAAAATCAAATCATCTATTTCTCATATGCAGCCAAAAAGCCCGGTTTGGGCAAAACGACCAAATTTGTCAGGGCCCACTTGCGGCATGATTCGCTGGCCGATATCGAAACCATTTTGGTCGCCGACCCTTACAGCCCTATCAATTATCACTATGGGGGCGGAATGGCCATTGGGCCGAACAGAAAACTTTACATCACTGTTGGCGAGCGACTTTTTTGGGAACATGATGAACCCGAAATTCCGATTGCTCAGGATGTTACCGACAAAAGGGGTAAAATTCACCGCTTTGATCTAGACGGTGGCATTCCCGACGATAACCCTGATTTTGGCCCGGATGCCGTACCCAGCATTTTTGCCTTGGGCATTCGAAATACCCAAGGTATCGCATTACAGCCCAAAACGAACACCCTTTGGTTTACCGAACATGGCACCATTCAAGGTGATGAACTGAACCTCTTGAGACCTGGTGCCAATTATGGATGGCCGAATGTGACCACGGGCAGATTGCGAAGCAAGGATTGCAGACCACCAAAAATAGAGGGGGCCGAATTTGCCCCTCCGATATGGTTTTGGCACCATACCGTCGCCCCAACCGGATTATGTTTTTATACGGGAGATGAATTTCCCGCTTGGAAAAACAATCTTTTTGTGCCGGGGCTTTCTAGGGGCAGCTTATGGCGATTTCACATTGAAGGCGATACCATAAAAAGTGCTGAGGAGCTGTTTTTAAATGACCGGGTGCGTTCAAGAAAAGTAGCCCAAAGCCCCAAAGGAAAACTATATCTCTTGACCGATGAAGAGAATGGCAAGATCATTCGAATCAAGGCAAAACCCCTATCAGAATAAAGCAACGATTATGAAAAAACATATTGTAACGGCACTGTTATTAACTACATTTATCTGTTCTGCCCAAGCAGAGGAGGCGGCGATACGGGCTACCCTCCAGAAATATATCGAGGGCTCTTCTTACAGTGATCCCGAATTGATCCAAACGGCCTTTTATGAAAGTGCCGACCTATTCCTTTCCAAAAAAGACCAAGAAATTTGGGTGCTGTCGCCAAAAGAATATGCCGCCCTTTTTGAACATCGGGTCAAGGGCAAATTCAATGGTCGTGAGGGCAAAATACTGGCGATCGACCGTGCCAACGATATCGCTTCGGCAAAAGCCGAAATCCGTATCCCGTCCAGAAACCTTTACTTCATTGATATTTTTCTATTGAAGAAACTTTCCGGAGAATGGAAAATCATCGGTAAGGCCGCCACGCAAATGACAGAACAGTGATCGTGATCATCGTTTCGTCGAACTGCTGAGTTTGGTCTTGATTTCCTTCCTTAAATAGATTCCGGTAACCACCGTCGCCAATACATCAGCGATCGGAAACGACAGCCATACGCCCAGTTCGCCCAAGAAGTTGGGCAACAGCAACAGTAACGGAATAAAGAAAAATCCTTGGCGGGTCAAGGTCAAAAGCAGGGCGGGAATTGCCTTGCCAATGGCCTGAAAATAGGCAGCGCCGATGAGTTGCAATGCAATGATCGGTGTGGCTGCGAACACCAATCGCATCGCCAAGGGAACATGCTCTAATACAAAAGCGTTCGTTTCAAGTTCTTTTATAGGCAAATCGGGCCGATCGCTCAAGAACAGACCGGCAATCTCAGCCGGAAACAGCATCAACACCACAAACACCAAAGCGGCCACCAGAGCGGCATATTTGATGGCCGTATAGATCGATTGTTTGACACGGTCATATTTGCCGGCCCCATAGTTGAACCCCGCGATGGGCAAAAACCCCTGGGTGACCCCAAACACGGGAAACAGCGCAAACATGAGCATTCGCCCGATGATGGCATACACGGCGACCAAGGCCTCACCCCCAAGATTGAAAAGTATGTTGTTGAGCAACAAGTAGATGATGCTGGTCACCGCTTGGCGTGAGAGCGTAACAAAGCCGAGTGAGCTGATTTCCCTTAAAATCGGGGCATTCAATCCAAAATGCGATGGGCCTATTTTTAGCTCAGAATTTTTGGAAAGGAAGAAATACACGATATAGGCAAGGCACAACAAATAGCCTGCCGTGGTCGCCCATGCCGCACCATGCATGCCCCAATCGAAGACATAGATGAAAATGTAATCAAGCAATAAATTGCCCACCGAGGGGATGATCATGGCGATCATGGCAAACTTGGGTTTTCCCTCTGCCCGGATCACCGTATTGCCCATCATGCAAAGCGCCAGAAAGGGCACGCCATATAAGACAATGATGTAATAGATCTTGGCGGGATCAAAGATATCGCCCTTGCCCCCAAAAGCGGGAATCAAGCTATCGACATAGTATAGCCCCAAAATGACCATCGAAACGGTCACCAAAAGGGTCAGCGTAATCTGATTACCAAAGGTCTTGAGTGCCTTCTCTTTGTCGTTGGCCCCCAAAGCCCGTGAAATGATGCTTGAGCCCCCAATGCCAATGGCCATACCGAGGGCAGCGATGAAAAAGGAAACGGGCAGCACCACATTGATGGCGGCGATGGCGATAGCGCCTATCCAATTGCCCACAAAAATGGAATCGACCAGCACATTGATCGACATGACCAAGATACCGATCGAAGCG
>JANQOD010000003.1 GCA_028289745.1 Allomuricauda sp.
ATTTGCTGATCGCGAATCAAAACAGCAACAACATTTCCGTTTTTAAGCGGGATATCGATAAGGGCACCCTACAGTTTTTGAATTCTTTTGAGCTGGGCAGTCCGGTATGTTTGGTATTCTTGTAGTAGTGGTCACTCGCATTTAAAGGTTTTGCCCTTTGCCGTGAATGAAGATGCTTCGTTCGGTCTCAAGCTTCCGTGCCAAGAATCTTTGTACCATTTTTCGGGTTCGTTATCACTTCGATAATCGGCCGTAAAAAAAGAAAAATCGTTCTCAAAGGTGATGATGATGTCCCCTTTTCCATCGGCGTCATGCCAGCGCCCCGTCATGACATTTCCCTTCAATGTTCCCCATACCCCGCCCAGGGCGTTTTTATGGATCAAATAATAGGCGCCGGCCACTTCGTCATCGTCGATGAGAAGATCAAAACGGCCAATTTCGGTGCAGTATTCCCTTGAGAGCACCGTATTGCCCTTTTTCTCTTGGGTGTATGCCATAAGCAAGGGAGCCAACAAGAAAACGAATAGAAAATGAAGTCTCATGTTGTGGCCATATTTTGTTAAAAGTAAAGAATTAGCGTTTTCAAAAATCAAAAAAGGGGTTAAAAGCGTTTAGCCCTGAGAAAAGAAGATGATCAGGGCAATGATAATGACACCCAAGATTACCGCAAAGAAAATCTTCCAGGCGCTATAGGGCCGGCTACCCGAAATCTGTCCGTTTTCGCCGTTGATAAAGAAGTTGTACTCTTTCCCTTTGTAGCGGTAGGCACTCACATAGACCGGCAGAAGAATATGTTTGAAGGTTTCGCCACTAAGGCGTACATCCATATGGTGCAGGCGTTGGTCGTCACCCCCAATATCTTGACGGCACCAACGGCCCGCAATGTTCTCGGCTTCTTTCTTGGCGGTCAAATGCCCTTGCTTTAGGGGTATGGTATATTTTTCTGTTACGAATCCGGCCAAGAACCCACTTTCAAAAGGCTGCAGTTTTTTGAGGTTCCAATGGGCTATTTTGTTCGGTATGCGCCCTGCCTTTTGTTTAGAGGCTTTTACCAGGGTATCATCGACGAAGCCCGAGACGGTTCCAGAGGCTGGCGTCCAACGTGTCTTGCGCACCTGTCGTCTCTGTTGTCGGCCTTTGCTGTCACGGTAGGTTTCGGTGACGTAGTAATGATCGCCACGCTGCCCTGAATACTTGGCTTTCAACTGTGCATCGAAGGTCCAATAGGGTAGGTAGAGCCCTTTGGTAAATTGGGGATCTAAAGCGGCTTTTTTGAGTTTATTTGGGGCAAACCACAACTTTTTGACCCAGCGTTGAAAAATGCGAAAAGACGCCTTTTGGTCAATTTGAAAGGGCAGCACCGCCCCGGGCAAGATCCATTCTTCTTTGTGGCTATCCTCCAGAATAAGGGGCATGCTGCAATACACGCAGTGCAGTGATTTATAGTTTTCTTCAATATGTTGGGTGGCACCACAGTTTTTGCAATGCAGCATGGTGATTTCTTCACTATGCCGCTGTGCACCCATCTCTTGCAGATAAGGGTACAACTCCAATTCTTTGAAACCGGATTCATCCAAGGCAATGGCCTCTTCATGGCCACAGTATTCGCAGTTGATGGCCGTGGTACCCGGTTTGTATTTCAGCTCGGCACCACAGTTGATGCAGGCTTTTTTGAGTTCAGTGTTTCTAATTTCTTGTCCCAAGGCCATTTAGGTTCTTGTATCTTTCTCCGGGAATAGATGGTGGAAGCTTCGGTCGGTACGCGTCCCGCCTTGGCGGGATGGCGAAGTTCCAACATCGATTTTCTTCCAGCAAAGTTGGAAGAAAAATTCATGCGGAGAAAGCGTCTTTTCTTTTGTTTCGTTTTCTTTGGACGAGCAAAGAAAATGAAAGAATAATATGTGTTAAACTGTTTTACGGATACTTTTTCCATCGATGAAAAAGTATCCAAAAAATCTAGGCTGGTTTTTTAAAGTTTGAAATCTTTTCGGTTTCCAAAGCAGCACCGTCCAGATCGTTTTTCCTTTGGAAAATACTCTATGGACGGCTTTCTAAAAGCCCTAAATTGAAAACCTCGGATTTCTTACACTTTAAAAAATAGGCCGGATACATTTTGGGCATCTTATGAATTTGGCAATGGCGGGGGCGTATTGCCGCCCAAGAACGATTTCAACTCTTCGACCTCTTGCAAGGGTACCCAATTGGCCATGCCCTGTTTCCAGACCAGACTTTCTTTGTTAATAGTGCGATTGGCAAACAGTGCCTTTAATTGATCAAAGCCCACCGGCCCCTGTTGCGTACCGTTTACAGCATAAAAGTATTGCACGGCCACGGGCATCGGTGGCGGCACTGCCCCACCGGTTTGTGCCACGGGTTGTTGTGTACCCATCTGCGGATTCATAAGACCCCCCATTTGTTGCGCCAGTACAAAACCCATGCCCATGCCCATACCGGCCCCTGCCGTTCCGCCCTCGTTCATGGCGGCGGCCTCTATGGCCTTGGCGGTCTTAAACTTCGCCAGCTTGTCCAAATCCAGTTTGTCGATACGGCTGTACTCAAAGATTTCCTTTTTAAGGTCTTCGGGCATCGAGACGTTTTCGATATAGAATTTCTCCAATCCGATGCCGACACTGGCAAACTCTGGGGCCATGACCTCACGGCAGGTATCCGAAAGTTCAGACGTATTGGCGGCGTAGAGCTCGATGGGCAGGTTGGCTTCCCCAACGGTATCGGTAAACCTTGTGGCGATCAAACTCTTGAGGTGTTCGTTGATTTCAAAATTGGTAAAGTTGTTGTCGGTGCCCACAATATCGATGATGAACTTGCCTGCATCGCTGATCTTGAAGGCATAGGTGCCGAAAGCGCGTATTTCTACCAATCCGAAACGTTCGTCACTTAGGGTTATCGGATTTTTGGTGCCCCATTTTTCATCGGTGAACAGATGGGTGTTCACAAAATAGACCTCTGCTTTGAACGGACTGTTGAAACCATATTTCCATCCTTTCAAGGTGGCTAAAATGGGCAGGTTTTTGGTGGTCAGGTCATAGGTGCCGGGTTCAAAGACATCGGCCAGTTGGCCCTCATTGACAAAAACGGCGGTCTGGCCCTCGCGAACGATAAGCTTTGCCCCGTTCTTGATCTCGTTCTGATAGCGTTCAAATCGATGGGCAATGGTGTCATCGGTATAATCGAGCCATTCGACAATGTCGATGAACTCATTGCTCAATTTTTCCTTGATTTTACTGAAAATATCCATGTTAGTGTTTTTTTTGATTAGGATTTTAAAACTAAGAAAAGCGTGTTGTATTCTCCAATCTATTGGTAGAATTTTTTTTGGAATTGTTACACTGCGCCTTTGGTCATTCTGAACGCAGTGAAGAATCCCGTGTTCTAATGGGAGGCCTTTGTCTAGATGCTTCGTCGAAGACTCCCCGGCATGACAAAGAAGGTTTTTTCATCATTTGTCATTCTGAGCGCAGCGAAAAATCCAGAAGAGGGCTTCAGATGGCTTTGTCATTCCGACAGAGTCCCGATAGCCCCCGATAGCTATCGGGAGGGAGGGGCGACGAGGAATCTCTATTTTCTATTATTTGAGATTTCTCACGCTCCCTGCTTAGCGCAGGTCGGTTCGAAATGACGGGAACATTTTTTTGGCCTACTTGATTTTCCCAGCTTCCCTAAGCAGCTGTAGCACCTTTTCTTTCGGAAGGGCCTCTATCGTGCGGCCTTTGTGTCCGGTCATGGTCTCGGCTGCAAAAAGGGAATTCAAAATGGCTTCCTCTGTCGCCTCGATGACCGCCAAGAACAAAGGGGTCATGGCCTCGTTTCTCAAGGTGGGCACGGTCTGAACAAGATCATCACTGGTATAGGGAATGCGGCATTCCGCTGCGGTAGACACCGCGATCACATAATCACCGCTACCGTTGCTGGCGATGCCCCCCGTTCTTGCAAGTCCCAACATAGCCCTTTTTGCCAATCGTTCCAGATTTCGGGAATGCAAAGGGGCATCGGTCATCACGACGATCATGCACGAACCATCGGGCGCGTATTTGAAACTATTGGAATAATGCCCCAATTTTTTGCCGAGGTCCACGCCGGCGATCTGCAGTACCCCACCGAAATTGCTCTGCACCAAAACCCCAACGGTATACCCACCTGCTTTTTTGGGAAGTACCCGTGACGAAGTGCCGATACCGCCTTTATAGCCAAAGCATACGGTGCCCGTTCCGGCACCCACGTTGCCCTCTTCTACAGTGCCCGAACCGGCACGGGCAATGGCGCGAAGCACGTCGTCTTCGGTGACATGCCGCCCACGAATATCGTTGAGATAACCATCATTGGTCTCGCCCACTACGGCATTCACCGAGCGTACCGTTTCATTATCGGGCTGTTCTAGCGTATACCCTATAAGGGTATTCACGGCCGTGGCCACACTCAGCGTATTGGTGAGCACAATAGGGGTTTCTAGATTACCCAACTCCTTTACTTGGGTATAGCCCGCCAGTTTACCGAAGCCGTTGCCCACATAGATCGCCGCGGGCACTTTTTCTTGAAAGAGGTTGCCATCGTGTGGCAGAATGGCCGTTACCCCTGTTCGTATGGTAGCTCCCTTGCGAAGGGTCTGGTGCCCCACCTTGACCCCGGGCACATCGGTAATGGCGTTTAGGGGTCCGGGTTTCAACACACCGATGTCAACGCCATGGTCGCGTAGGCTGACCTGTGATTGGCACATGACGATGCTTAACA
>JANQOD010000008.1 GCA_028289745.1 Allomuricauda sp.
CAAGAACACGGTACGTGAATTGGTAAGGCGCAACAAGAATTTGCCTCCGACCGAGGCCATTAAGATAACGACCATGGCAGGTTGTGACGCGGTCAAAAAGAAAAGAGTATGACGTCAGAAGAATTAAGGAACAACGTAGAGAAAGCTTTGGATGAGATTCGTCCCTTTCTTCAAAGCGATGGGGGTGACATCACCTTGATTTCCATTGATGATGACACTTCTGTGAAGGTTAAACTTGAAGGTAATTGCATTGGCTGTAGCGTTAACCAAATGACCCTGAAAAGCGGTGTTGAGATGACCATAAAAAAATATGCCCCCCAAATTCAAGAGGTCGTCAATTTAAGCTGAACGTGACAAAGAAGCCGCATAACTTTACGGAAACATAGCTTTGCCCTAATTTTTTTGTTTTTATGATCAAGACCGATATACTCATCATTGGTGCGGGCCCGACGGGCCTTTTTGCCGTTTTTGAGGCAGGTTTGCTGCAGTTGCGTTGCCATTTGATCGATGCCCTGCCACAGCCTGGGGGGCAGTGTGCCGAAATTTATCCGAAGAAGCCCATTTACGATATTCCCGGCTTTCCAGAAATATTGGCTGGCGAACTGGTCGATAATTTAATGGAACAGATAAAGCCATTTCAACCCGGTTTCACCTTGGGTGAGCGGGCTGAGACCATTGAAAAGCTGAAAGATGGCACCTTTGTGGTCACCACCAATAAGGGTACCGAACATCAAGCACCCGTGGTGGCCATTGCTGGCGGATTGGGAAGTTTTGAACCTAGAAAACCCTTATTGCCCAATTTAGAGCAGTTTGAAGACAAGGGTGTGGCCTACATGATAAAAGACCCTGAAGTGTATAGGAACAAGAAAGTACTGATTGCCGGTGGAGGTGATTCTGCATTGGATTGGACCATCTTTTTGGCCGATGTCGCCGATGAAGTGACTTTGGTACACCGTAGAAACGAATTTCGGGGAGCGTTGGATTCTGTAGAAAAGGTACAAAACCTGAAAGATATGGAAAAGGTGAACCTCATTACCCCTGCAGAAGTAGTGGGCCTTGAAGGAGGTGACCATCTTGAGGCCGTTACCGTGCACAAGAATTCAAATGTCGGCGAAGACATTCGTATCGAAGTCGATACTTTCATTCCCTTATTTGGACTTTCACCAAAGCTGGGGCCCATTGCCGATTGGGGGCTCATGATCGAAAAAAATGCCATCAAGGTCGACAATACGCTAGATTACCAGACCAATATACCGGGCATTTATGCCATCGGCGACGTAAATACCTATCCGGGCAAGTTGAAATTGATTCTCTGTGGTTTTCATGAGGCGACCTTGATGTGCCAAAGTGCCTATCAGCGCATCTATCCCAATAAAAAGTATGTGATGAAGTATACCACCGTAGGGGGTGTTCATGGCTTTGATGGTTCTAAAAGGGAAGCTCCGAAGGCAGTTGTAAAGCCAATTGAATAAGTACGACAGATACCCGGGAAAAATGTATTTTTGCCTCTTCTTTTGTAAAAGGGAAAAGATAGTAATAACAGCAACAGGTATAGATGTCTGATGTAAGAATTAAGATTACCGACCGTGAAGGCACCCTTCATGAGGTCGATGCCCCAACCGATATGAACATGAACCTGATGGAGGTGGTTCGTTCTTATGAACTGGCCCCAGAGGGCACCATAGGTATTTGTGGGGGCATGAACATGTGTGCATCATGCCAGTGTTATGTACAATCTGACCATGCGCTTCCTGAAAAATCAGACGATGAAGAAGCCATGCTTTCCGAAGCCTTTTTTGTCAAAGACAATAGCCGCTTGGGCTGCCAGATTTTGATTACGGAAGGTTTAGAGGGCTTGCAAGTAGAGTTGGCCCCGGCGGAGGATTGACGTGACCAAAAAACCCACTTCTTAAAAAGCTCTCTTTTTTAGACATTGAGCGCAGTGAGACTGCTTAAGAGAGATATATTCTGAAATACAGGCATCAGAACCAATGTGCCCATCGATGATAATGATGGCCATTTTAGTATGTTTTTAGGGTGTCAATTCATAAATTTAACTCACTTTAAGCCGCCCATTAGTGATAACAATCATATTTCGATAGCATTAGTACGATTAATTTCGGAGCATGCTTGCTCAGAAATTTTAGATAGTATGCCATGGCCAGAAAACCATTAATTTTTGAGGATACCAAGAATATTGAGGTCTTAGAGTCGGTCGTTGTCCGTTTTGTTGGCGATTCGGGTGATGGTATGCAGCTGACAGGAACCCAATTTTCTGATACCTCGGCTATGTTCGGTAATGATATTGCCACCTTTCCCAACTATCCGGCCGAAATCAGGGCCCCCCAGGGAAGTCTGTACGGGGTCTCGGGTTTTCAGGTGCATATCGGCAGTATTGAGATCAATACACCTGGCGATAACGTTGACCTGTTGGTCGCCATGAACCCTGCTGGGCTAAAGACCAATCTTTATGCCGTAAAACCTGGGCATACGATTATTGTCGATACCGATTCGTTCACGCGCAAAAATCTAGAAAAAGCAGCGTATGATGTAAGTCCGTTGTCTGACGGCAGTCTTGAAAATTATCGCGTCATCGAAGTAGCCATGACCTCATTGACCAAAGAAGCCTTAAAGGATATTGAGGGCATCGACAACAAAAGTATTGTTCGAAGCAAAAACATGTTCGCCTTGGGAATGGTCTATTGGATGTACCATCGATTCCCCGAACACACCATTAATTTTTTGAGCCAAAAATTCAAGGAACGACCACAGATCGCAGAGGCCAATATCAAGGTGCTCAATGCGGGCTATTACTTTGCAGAGACTTTAGAGCTGATCCCCAATTCCTATACCATTGCCCCGGCCAAGATGGTGCCCGGTACCTACCGCATACTTTTGGGCAATACAGCTACGGCATGGGGCTTTTTGGCCGCAGCTGAAAAATCGGGCCTACAACTTTTTTTGGGCTCTTACCCCATCACACCTGCCTCAGAGATTTTACATGAATTGGCAAAACACAAACATTTTGGGGTCATGGCCCTTCAGGCTGAAGACGAGATTGCAGGAATTACTGCTGCAATCGGCGCCGCTTTCGCCGGCGATTTGGCCATAACCACCACTTCAGGTCCTGGACTGTCCTTAAAAGGGGAAGCTTTGGGTCTGGCCATGATGGTAGAACTGCCCTTGGTAGTGGTGAACGTACAGCGCGGAGGACCATCAACGGGCTTACCAACAAAAACCGAACAGTCAGATTTGCTTCAGGCCATGTATGGAAGAAATGGTGAGAGTCCTGTAATCGTCATAGCGGCCAGTACACCGGCCAATTGTTTCCATTATGCCTATGAGGCCGCCAAGTTGGCCTTAGAGCACATGACGCCCGTGATTCTGTTGACCGACGGCTATATCGCCAATGGATCGGCACCCTGGAAAATCAAGACGGTAGCTGAAATGCCCGCGATCAAGAGCAATAGGGTGACCAAGGCAAAAAAGAACTGGCATCCCTATGATAGGGATCCAGAAACGTTGGCACGCAGTTGGGCCATACCGGGCACATTGGGTTTTGAACATCGTATCGGGGGCCTCGAAAAAGACCGTGTTACCGGAAACGTTTCTTATGTGCCCGAGAACCACGAGCAGATGACCAAGATAAGGGCCGAAAAGATCAAACGGGTCGAGAAGTACATTCCCGAGTTGACCACTGAATTTGCCAATACAGGTGATTTGCTTGTCGTGGGGTGGGGCGGTACCTATGGGGCATTGCATACCGCCGTTAAACAATTGTATGAAGAAGGCAACAAAAGCATTGGCTTTGCCCAATTCAATTATATCAATCCGTTGCCCAAGAATACGGAGGATGTTTTCAAAAAGTTCAAGAAAATCATAGTTTGCGAATTGAACAACGGGCAGTTCGTCAAAGTACTGCGGATCAATTTCAATAGCTTCGAATTTCTACAATTCAACAAGGTGCAGGGTTTGCCCTTTGGAAACAACGAACTGGTGCAGAAGTTCAAAAATTTGTTGCGATAACCATGGACACAACGACTGAAAAGAAATATACGTTCAAAGATTTTGCCAGCGATCAAGAGGTGCGCTGGTGCCCCGGATGCGATGACTACGTGATTCTGCGCGCCATGCAAAAGGCATTGCCGGAGATGGGGGTCAAAAAGGAAGATGTTGTCTTTATTTCGGGCATTGGCTGCTCATCACGTTTTCCGTATTATATGAACACCTACGGTATGCACGGTATTCACGGTAGGGCCCCGGCCATCGCCACGGGAGTGAAATTGGCCAATCACAACTTAAGTGTTTGGGTCATTACGGGCGATGGCGATGGTATGGCCATCGGCGGCAACCACTTGATCCATGTACTGCGACGTAATATCGACCTTAATGTCGTTATGTTCAACAATAAGATTTATGGGTTGACCAAAGGGCAGTTTTCACCTACGTCGGCTGTTGGCCAGAAGACCAAATCTTCGCCCTATGGCAATACCCAGCCCCCCTTCTCTGCAGGTGAGTTGGCCATTGGCGCCCAAGCCCGATATTTTGCGAGAATAGGAGGGAACACGCCAAAAGAGATGACCCAGATCTTCATCGATGCCGAAAAATTCAAGGGAACCGCCTTTATCGAAATATTACAGAACTGTGTGATTTTCAATGACGGCTGTTTTAAA
>JANQOD010000011.1 GCA_028289745.1 Allomuricauda sp.
CATTGACCGAATTGTTGGGCGGCACGCCAGAACAGGTACTGACGGCTGCTGAAATTGCCATGGAGCACCACTTGGGCCTCACCTGTGACCCCATTGCCGGTCTGGTTCAGGTACCCTGCATCGAACGCAATTCGATGGGGGCCATCAAAGCCATCAATGCGGCCGAACTGGCTTTGGAGACCAATCCGGCGGAGACCAAGGTGCCCTTTGACATGGTGGTCAACACCATGTGGGAAACCGCCCAAGACATGAACAGTAAATACAAAGAAACCTCAGAGGGTGGCCTTGCCGTTGGGGTGAACATAAGCGATTGTTGAGAACATATGAAAAAGCGAAGACCGTTGGTCGTGGTTATCTTGGCGTTGGCCGTATCGGCCGCAATAACCGGGGGCCTTTACTATAAAGGTGTCATAGATTCTAAAAGCACCAGTGATATCATCTATATCGAGCCCAAAGAAGCGTATCACACCTTCGCGGATATCTTGGCACATGAAACTTTTAAGAACAAAGTGGTGTATGTCGATTTTTGGTTCACGGGCTGCCCGTACTGTGCCAAAGAGTTCAAGGTCATGCCCGCCTTGAAAGCACATTTCAAAAACGAAAAAGATCTGGTGTTCCTGCATTTGGGAAAAGACAGGCGCATACCCGGTGAAAAGTTTCGGTGGAAAAAAATGATAGCCGCTAAGAACTTGACCGGGGTGCATTATTTTATGCGAAACGACCAATACTTTAGCATTTGGCAAGAAACTGTCAAAGACTCCACGGTCATTCGGGGCTTTCCGCATTTTTTGATCGTAAACCGTCAGGGAACCATTGTCGATGACGATGCCCCATGGCCTAGTGACCCTGAACTTATCACCGTATTGAAAGGGGTATTGGCATCACCCTGATCGCGCTTGGCCGATAGAGAAAATGGTACTGTTTAAAAAAACACCTGTGACCCTTTGTGGCGATTATCTCGGTCTTTGAATTGAAAAACATTGGTTTTTTAACAGATTTTCGCCATTTTTAAAGAGCTGCATATAACCCCAAGTTGACACCAATTAAAAGAACAACATGAAAGTAACCGCCGAACATAACGAACGAATGGCAAAACTGACTTTTGCTTCAGTATATCCGCACTACGTTACGAAAGTGGAGAAAAAAGGGAGGACAAAAGAAGAATTGCACCAAGTGATAACCTGGTTGACAGGATTTGACGACGATAGATTGCAAGAATTGATCGATCAAAAAGTAACTTTTGAAACCTTCTTTGAACAAGCTACCATGCACCCAAACGCCCACCTGATAAAAGGGGTGATCTGTGGGTATAGAATCGAGGAAATCGATAATACACTGACCCGACAGGTACGGTATTTGGACAAGTTGGTGGATGAACTGGCAAAGGGCCGAAAAATGGAGAAGATCTTACGGGTAGAAAAGAAAGAAAAATAGGTGCCAACAACGCCTAAAAATAGCCGCTTAGGTGTGTAAACGAAAATGAATTTTATAGCTTAAAGGTTCAAACCAAGTCTGCATGAAAGTCCATTAATACCTGTAAACGAGACGGTTATATGTAATCAAAACAGAAAATGAAACAGATAAAATGGTTCGATAGAAAATTCGATTTCGCTTTTGAGCAGAACATTTTTCCCAGTATCATCGAAAGACTTGGGGGTACCTCCATTCGACTCAACCACAAGATCGATCAAATAAAAACCGAACATTTGACCACAAAACTCGACGGCAACTGGTCCATTCAAGAGAACATCGGACACTTGATCGATCTCGAACCCCTTTGGCAAGGCAGGCTTGAAGACATATTGAACGACATGGAATATATGCGGGCCGCAGATCTGGAAAATCGGAAAACCGATCAAGCAAACCACAACGAAAAGGAGATAGACCACCTATTGAATGCGTTTTCGGCACTCAGGCAAAAAACCTTGAACAGCCTGATCGCGCTCAGTGAACCACAGGTATATGAATATGCGTTGCATCCGAGATTAAAGAAACCCATGCGGGTAATGGACCTGTTTCTTTTTGTTGCCGAACACGATGACCATCATTTAGCGAGAATCAGTGAATTGAATACGTGGCTTACCACTAAGGCCAAAAACGATTGAAACAGGTTGGTCAGACCGCAAGGCGCCATAAACCAGAAAACGACCATCAAATGGGCTATTATATCGATTTGAGCAAGATTGACCTTGACCAGTATCTGACAAAACTTAAATCTGCAGACCTACTGCCCAGTAGAACGGTTCTAAAAGAAGAGATCGAAAACAACTTTGAATCCATTAAAGGGCAAGGAATTTTTACCGTCGAAGCACTGTTGCGATCCATTGACACAAAGAAAAAAGTTCAAGGTTTTTCGAAACAAAGTCACATAGACGAAAACTATTTGACCATACTGGCAAGAGAGTTGAAGAGCTATCGACAACCACCAAATAAGATCAGGGACTTTCCAGAACTGTCCCCAGAAGTCACCAAAAAGCTCGAAGAGGCAGGAATAAAGAACACCCAGCAGTTATATGATAAAATATTGACCTTTGAAGACAGGGCAAAACTTTCAAAAGAATTGGCAGTACACGAGAATGACGTTTTGAAACTTGCCAAACTGACCGATCTTTCAAGAATTCGGTGGGTCAACCATACATTTGCCCATGTTTTGATGGAAGCCGGTTATGACACGGCCGAAAAGGTCGCAAATACCAGCTATGAAGAATTATATGAGACCGTAAGGCAATTAAATGAAGAAAGAAAAATTTACAGGGCGCATATTGGTCTGCACGATATGAAACTATGTGTGGAAGCAGCAAGAGAGTTAAGCCTTGAAATTGAATATTGAACCATGCGAGTGTACGACCAGATGGCCAACAGCGTAATTCACAACCTTACTCAGTATAGCCTTCAATAAAGGTTTCAAACCTACCGGGCGTCAATGTTTCCCATACCGAAGCGATTGTCCAACCCACCGACATATGGGAATTCAAAAACCCTTTTCCATTGGCCCC
>JANQOD010000024.1 GCA_028289745.1 Allomuricauda sp.
TGGGCATTTGTTATGGGGCACAATATTTGGCACACTTTCATGGAGGAAATGTGGCACCATCAGCAACCCGTGAATACGGCAGGGCACATTTGTCAAAAAAGGAGTCTGATGATGGCTTTTTAAACCATGTCACAGAAGGCAGCCAAGTCTGGATGAGCCATAGCGATACCATTAAAGAATTGCCCAAGGGCGCTGTGCGCTTGGCCAGTACCGAGGATGTTGAAAATGCCGCTTTTAGGCTTAACGGTGAAGCTACGTACGGAATCCAGTTTCACCCAGAGGTATACCATACCACTGAGGGAAAACAGGTTCTTGAAAACTTCTTGGTGAAAATAGCGGGCCTGAAGCAGGATTGGACACCCGATGCCTTTGTCGAGACCACGGTGGCCGAATTGAAAGAAACAATTGGCAACGATAAAGTGATACTTGGGCTTTCCGGTGGGGTAGATAGTAGCGTTGCGGCAATGTTGTTGCACAAAGCCATTGGTGACCAATTGCACTGCATTTTTGTAAACAATGGATTGTTGCGCAAAAATGAATACCATGATGTGTTGGAACAGTACAAGGGTTTGGGACTCAACGTCAAGGGTGTAGATGCTTCGGCACGCTTTTTGGAGGCCTTGAAGGGCGAGGCCGAGCCCGAAAAGAAACGGAAGATCATCGGCCGGATATTTATCGAGGTATTTGACGATGAGGCACATCAAGTTGAAAATGCAAAATGGTTGGCACAGGGCACTATTTATCCAGACCGAATTGAATCGGTTTCCGCCAGCGGCGGTCCGTCGGCGACCATCAAAAGTCATCACAATGTTGGGGGCCTGCCCGATTTCATGAAGTTGAAAGTGGTCGAACCCCTGCATTTGTTGTTCAAAGATGAAGTTCGCCGTGTAGGCAGAAGTATCGAAATGCCCGAAGCGATTTTAAGACGGCACCCGTTTCCCGGTCCCGGATTGGGAATTCGTATTTTGGGTGACATTACCGCCGAAAAGGTGTCCATATTACAGGAAGTCGATGCCATTTTCATCGATGCACTCAAAAAATGGGACCTTTATGACAAGGTCTGGCAAGCAGGTGCCATGCTATTGCCCGTACAGAGCGTAGGGGTTATGGGCGATGAGCGAACCTATGAAAAATGTGTGGCCTTGAGGGCCGTTGAAAGTACAGACGGCATGACGGCAGATTGGGTAAATTTGCCGTATGAGTTTTTACAAAAAACATCCAACGAAATAATAAATAGGGTAAAAGGCGTTAATAGAGTAGTGTACGACATTAGTTCGAAACCCCCTGCTACGATAGAATGGGAATGAAAAAAACAATTTTGAGAACACTGATTTTCGTTGTTGTGGTACTGATGGCGGCCTGTAAGGTCACCGCACAGCGCTATACTACCCACCAAGTGAAAGAGGGTGAGACGCTGCAAAGTATTGCCAAACAATATAGGGTAACCCCCTACACCATTTTGCAGCTGAACAAAGAGCTAAAGAGCACCGAAGATGTAAAACCGAATACGCTTTTGGTCATTCCTTTAGACGGTACCCCAAGACCCAACGACCCAAAAATCGAAAAAGAAGAAAAACTCCCACAAATAGAGCCCTTGGGTTTCAAGAGGCATCGCGTTCGTCGCAAGGAGACCATTTTCAGCATCACACAACGCTATGAAATTTCAGAGGAACAGCTCAAAAAATACAACCGGGACTTATATGCCTCGCCTCTGAAAAAGGGCATGGTATTGCAGATACCCGAATTTCCTGAACTGGAAGAAGATGAGTCAGCGCTTGACTTCGAAATGTATACCGTTCAACCCAAAGAGACCCGCTGGAGCATTGCCCACAAATATGGCATCACGATCGATAGCCTAGTGACCCTGAACCCTGATCTACCCAAGAACATGAGTTATCTGGCCGAAGGGCAAGAGTTGAAAGTGCCAAGACCGAAAGGCGATAGTCTTGAAGAACAGACCGTGGCGCTTTTTGAATCATATACGGTTCCCAAATCTATCGGACTATTTCGAATCAGCCAGAATTATGGTATCTCTACAGATTCCATTATTAAACTGAACCCAGAAATTATAGAGCAGAACGGCTTGAAAGAAGGAATGGTTTTACGGCTGCCAAGGCAAAAGCCCAAAAGTGAGATCGTCAACACCGATAATTATATCTTTTATGAGGTAAAGCCCAAACAGACCCTTTTTAGCCTGACCAGAAACCTACAGATTTCTAGGGATTCCCTTTTTGACCTGAATCCCGAGTTAGAAAATGGCTTAAAGGCAGGAATGGTGCTGAAACTTCCGAGGGTAAAGGAAAAAAGTCTTGAGGTGAAGAATGCCCTGGTACTCGATAATATCAATCTGATCGATAGCATCGATGTGACGCTTCGACCAAAGTTATTGTACCTACTTCCATTTCGGTTAGATCGTATCGACTTCAGAGATGCCGAGAAGACCGAGGCGCAGATCAAATCGCGTAACGATATCAAATATGCATTGGGGTTGTATTCAGGAACCCTTATCGCATTAGATTCAATCAAGAAACTTGGCGTTTCGGTCGATGTAAAGTTTCTTGATACCCAAAGAAGTCTTCAGGCCGTTAAGCTGGCCTTGCAAAAAGAGATGCTGTATGATGTCGATGCCGTGGTCGGCCCTGTTGACCCCAGTTTATTGGGTGAAGTGGCCGCTCAGACCTCGCGCCACCAAGTGCCGGTGGTGGCACCCTATGCCTCACAGAACGAATTGAGCTTGGGCAATGTGTTTTTTTCCATTCCCAATGATGATGTCATGCGCCAACGTATATTGGACCATGTCGCGAAAAGACATAAAAGTGAACACATCATCGTTATTGCTGATGAAAAGAACCAAGCTGCAAAAGACTCCATTTTGGCGACCTTCCCGATGGCACGAGTGGCAAAAATGAGCGAAGACGGCTCTTTGCATCTGGTGGATTTTCAGGCGATGCTCTCAGAAATGGAAGAGAACTGGGTTTTTGTCGAGACACAACGACCCAATCTGGCAGCCAGCGTGAGCTCTATTCTCAATGCGTCAAACAAAGAAACCGAAGAAGGCAACCAGATTGTGGTAAAGATGTTTACCACCAATTATAACAACGCCTTTGAAAATGAGGTGGTATCAAGTTCGCATTTGTCGAATTTGAATTTCACTTTTCCATCCTTTTACAAAGAAGTGGGCAATGATGCCTTTGTAAAAGCGTATCGAAAGAAATTCGGCTTTTCACCTGACAAATATGCCATTCGGGGCTTTGACCTTACGTTTGACCTGTTGTTGAAATTGGCCCACAAAAAGAATCTTTTTGAAACTTCAAATATCATTGGCCTGACCGAATACAGTGGTAATCGGTTCAACTATTTCAACGACTGGTCATCAGGTTTTTTTAATGAGGGCACCTATCTTTTAAAGTACGAAGAATTAAGAATTAAAGAAATCGAAGCCGATGACCTCTAAAGTGACCTATCACGGTGCCTTGCGCACCACTTGTCTGCACCTACGCTCGGGCGATGGGTTCAATACCGATGCCCCCGTTGACAATAATGGGCTGGGGCAGGCTTTTTCACCGACAGATACGGTTGCCACCGGACTGGCGAGCTGCATGCTGACCATGATGGGCATCAAGGCCAGGGACCTGAATGTTGATTTAAAGGGTTCCACTGCAGAGGTAACCAAGCATATGGCGGCCAACCCAAGGCGTATTTCAAAGATTGAGGTCAAAATGGAACTTTCGGCCGATATTTCTGAAAAGAACAAAAAAATTCTCGTGAACACGGCCAATACCTGCCCCGTGCACTACAGTTTGCATCCTGATATTGAAAAGGTAATCGATTTTCAGTGGATAAGGTGATCACCATATTTTTACTGTCGATTTTTGGTATGGGCCATGGTTTTTCACAAGAGATTACCGAAATGATCCCTTGGCGGAAAGACCATAGGCTGAAATGGTCTGATTTTCGGGGCAAAGTGCCACCCGATGCCGTACCCGCGGCCACCACGGCCAGCGGTATCAGCTATAAATATTCAGCCAATCTGATCCACCATGAAGTGGAGTTGGATTTTGAGGTGAATGCCTATTTCTATCCTGAGGAATCGTGGTACAAGCCAGAAGTATGTGATGAGTTTATTTTGGCCCACGAGCAACTGCACTTCGATATTTCAGAACTCTTCGCCAGAAGAATGCGCCAACGCTTGAACCAGACCACTTTTTCTGAAAATGTAAAACAAGAGGTTCGGGATATTTATCGCGAAATTTTAAAAGATTTGGAAGACCTACAAGACCGCTACGATTGGGAGACCAATTTTTCACGCAACCGCGAAGCACAACTACGCTGGAACCGCCAGATTGCAGAGGCTTTGGACAAATACCCCCCACAGTAGCCCCTGCCGATCATCAATGTAACTTAGATTTTCAGTGCAGGCATTGAAAACTTAATCATAAGTTTTTATTTATGTTATGTCTAAAATAAATAAATGAAAATATATGAAAAATATACCGCATATTTGTATTGTGAAAATGTTTCAGTGAGCTAAGCACTGAAATACCAAGATTGCTGAATTGAGTGAACCTAGATTGGATCGCTCAAAAAAGCAAGTCTGAATACCCCTCTAAAAGCCGTTGGGGCAAATATTGAGCTTTACTATGCCCCATAGGCTTTGGGTAGATAATGGTCCTTTTATCAAGGCTTCGCCATAGGGGCCCGATAATAAAAGATGCCTTTTAGTAAGATAGGGAGAAAAATTGCTATTGATTGAATATTAAGAGGATGCCGATGCTAAGTGGCATCCTTTTTTATTCAGCCCCTTGGCAAAGATTTCTTTTATCGCCTTGGGGATCGGTACTTATCGTGCAATCCCTCACCGTTCAGAATCTTACCGATACATTTCTCAATTCTTGCGTTTCGAGTCTTTGATTGTTTGGGTGCTGAAAAATAGAGAATGTACCCTCTCTGTCGCCCAGGGGTCAAGGCTTCAAACGCGGTCTTCAGCACAGGGTCTTTTTCAAATTGATTTTTCAGTTCTTCGGGCATGGGTTCGGGATTCTTTCTGAAATTTACCCTCAACCCCGCCTTCTCTACTTCAATGGCTTCATAAATATAGGCCTTGATGTCCGCCTCTAGTTTTTTGATTTTTTCGATTTCGGTGAACTTCAGCAGGCGGGCAGCCTGTGAGTTCGGACCGGACTTTACTAAAAGGCCTTTGGTATCGCGCAATAGTGCCCCTTTGAAAAAACTGATGGAGCAATGGTCTTTGAATGCACTGATGAGCGCTATGTTTTTTCCTTGAAAAGTGTAACAGGGCACGCCCCATTTTGCCTCTTCTGTCAAGCCACAGTCACGGGTTATCGTTCTCAATCGCTCCAATTCTTCGGTCCATTGATGCACCTTGCAATCGGGTGTTCGCCCAAGCGGGCACCGCCCACAGCCATTAATCAGATAGTTGTCGACTGTTTTGTTCATTGTTTTGGGTTGGTACAAAAATCATAAGCAACTATAGACATTGTCGCAGCAGGTTAATTTTCATTTTTGTATAGTTCAATTGCCTTTAAGTATTTACTTCCACCAGCCGCTGTTTGGTCGTATATAAATCCATTCAATGCCGGATGATTTTTGTCGATCCAGTTTAGAAGTCCATCTCTGTTTCTTACAAATGTCGAATCGTTGAAAATTACATATTTGGTCGTTTCAATACTGGCTATTTTGTCATTGTCAAATCGAATTACCTGCTCCGTGACAATGGGTGCTTCATGAAGAAAAGAGATCCTTTTGTCCATTTTTGAAATTCTCGCTTTGACCATTTCGTTTTCTTGTTCAATTTCTAGGACCTCGTATGTCGGTTCGAATACTGCATCCCATTTTAACCATTCAATATATTCTTTTAGAGAGAATGTCTGTTCATAGTCATATTCGGTTTCTTTTGTCAAAAGGCTATCGGCCAACAAAGTTGCCATTCCAGAAACATTTGATTGGTCAAGAACCTCATAATAGTTCTTGGCTATCTCCAACTTATCGATTTGCTTTTCAGATTTTTTACAGGAAATGAATCCGATGGTCAATAGCCATAAAAGAACGATGGTTTTGTTCATTCGTATTTGGTTTTGGAAATGTGCTATAGGCTTTGGATATGATTTCGTCGCGGACTTTTTCAACGGAAAATGTCTGCCTGACCTTAAAGATAATGGATTGCAGAAATTTCAAGCCTGCGCTTTGCGAAATCGAAGGATGGAAATTCTGTTCACAATTAATTATATACGTTGTTACCAAAGGTTATTCTAATTGTTTTTGATTAAGATATTTTAACCCTTGATACAAGGCGATCAATGAAACAGAACGATGATTTTCTTTTTCAAAATATTCTATTTTGACATTTAGACCGGCATCAGACTTTTTTCTTAGTAAAGCATAAAGTAAGTCGTGCCTTTTTTTGTTTCTCTCGTAATTGGCCTTACCTTGATTTGCAGTAGCGATATAAAGCTTTTTATTTAATGATACGGAGGAAATGGAATCAACTTTGTTTTTCATGATTTCTTCATTCCACCAAATACTTGGGTCTATACAGATGTAAGCATCAAATATGCTATTTTTATCCATATAGGAATTTAATGTAAGAAGCCCTCCCAATGAGTGTCCTATGAGTGTCCTGGATTGTTCCGTCTTATAATTTTTATCAAGATAGGGCACTAATTCTTTTTGAATGAAATCTAAAAATTTTTTTCCTCCTCCCATTGTATTGGGGCGTTTGGTCTTTATTTTCGTAACGGTAAAATCTCGTTCTCGGTCGATATTTTCTATGGCTACGATAATGCTTTTTGACATCAAATAATTTCGGTTTCTGTCGGAACTCAAAAAATGCACTATTCCAATAGCAGTTTTGAAATGGGTATAACCATCCAATAATATTACAATTGGATATTTTTCATCTACTTCAGATGCATCATAGTATGAATCAGGAAAATTTATAAGACATGTTCTTTTTTCATCTAAAATGTCAGATTTAATGATAAACTTATTTCCTTTTATGTTACCCGTCTTATCCTGACCGCATGTATTTTGAATGCCCCCCCAAATAATACATAAGAAGGCAATGATTAAATTTTTCATAGAACTTCAAGTGTAGAGTAACTTGTTGTATATATTTTGTTTAGTGCTCTTACAGCTGTATTTAGGGCAGCTATATACAGTTTTTTATACATCACACCGTAAAAAGGCATCTTTTAATGCTTCGATCTTATCCTCCCAAGTGGGAATAAACTCTTGGGCCACATACCCTTCAAATCCCGTGTCTAAAATGGCCTTCATAATGGCGGGGTAATACAGCTCTTGCGTCTCATCGATTTCATGGCGCCCCGGTACGCCGGCGGTATGGTAATGCCCGAAATAGGGGTGGTAGTTTTGAATGCTTCTGATGATGTCGCCCTCTTGTATCTGCATATGGTAGATATCATAGAGCAGTTTAAAATGGTCACTGCCCAAATGCTTGCAGAGTTCAACGCCCCAAAGACTGTTGTCACACATATAATCGGGGTGGTTGACTTGGTTGAACAGTTCCATCTGAATGACCACCCCGTGCTTTTCTGCCAAGGGCATGATCTGCGAGAGCCCATCGACACAATGCTGTAGCCCGACATAATCGTTCATGCCCCGTCGGTTGCCACTGAAGCAGATTAGGTTGGTATAGCCCGCATTGGCTACTTGGGGTATGATGGCTTTGTAATTCTCAATGAGCTGTTCGTGGTATTGGGGGTCGTTCCACCCTTCGGTAAGGCTGATTTCGGCCCCATTGCACATTGAACAGTGAATGTCATATTTTTTGAGCAATGGCCAATCTTTCGGTCCGATGAGGTCGATGGCCTTGATGCCCAGGTCATTCAGTACCCTTAAAAGGTCTTCTAAGGGCATATGGCTGAAACACCATTGGCAGACACTGTGGTTGATATTATTTTTGAGTTTGAAATCTTTATATGGTTCGGTGTTTTGACCCATGGCCGATGATGTTATCATACCTGCCGTACCAGCGGCAGTGGTCGCCATAAAATTTCTTCGCTTCATAATTGGGTTTTATCGAGAGAAAAGATAGTACTTTAGAAAAACAAATGGAAATAAGGCCCGATAGACAAAAACTACTCGAAATGGCCCATTACCGTATGCCATTCGGCAAATACAAAGACCGGTATTTGGTCGATTTGCCCATCGCGTATTTGGTATGGTTCAAGAAAAAAGGATTTCCGAAGGGCAAGCTGGGCGACTATCTGCAGACGATGCTCGATATCAGGTCTAATGGGTTAGAACCTTTGATACGCAAATTGCAGCAAGAATTTCCGAAAGAATGACCCCGATTTCTTATCGCAATTTGTATCTTTACACCCCGTAACAGTACCTCTTACCATGTCACAGACCAAGTACATTTTCGTTACGGGCGGAGTAACTTCTTCATTAGGAAAGGGAATCATCGCGGCTTCATTGGCCAAACTCTTGCAAGCCAGGGGCTATCGTACCACCATTCAAAAATTGGATCCTTACATCAATGTGGACCCGGGCACATTGAACCCCTATGAACATGGCGAGTGCTACGTCACCGAAGATGGAGCCGAGACCGATTTGGATCTTGGCCATTATGAACGCTTTTTGAACGTGCGCACTTCGCAGGCCAATAACGTGACCACTGGTAGGATCTACCAAAGTGTTATCGAAAAAGAACGTCGTGGTGAGTTTTTGGGCAAAACGGTACAGGTGGTGCCCCATATCACCAATGAGATAAAAGAGCGTATTCAGATTTTGGGCAACAGTGGCGACTATGACATTGTCATCACCGAGATTGGGGGTACCGTGGGCGATATTGAATCATTGCCCTATATCGAGGCCGTGCGGCAATTGCTTTGGGAACTGGGCGAGAACAATGGCATTGTGGTGCACTTGACCTTGGTGCCTTTCTTATCGGCCGCGGGTGAGTTGAAGACGAAGCCCTCGCAGCACTCGGTAAAAACCCTGATGGAGAGCGGTATCAAGGCCGATATTTTAGTGTGCCGAACCGAGCACGAGATATCTGATGAGATCAGAAACAAACTGGCACTGTTCTGCAATGTCAGACGAGAGGCGGTAATACAATCCATTGATGCCTCCACGATTTATGACGTGCCCTTGATGATGTATGAGGAAGGATTGGATACCGTGGCATTGAACAAATTGGCTTTGCCTGATAGTAGCACACCCAATCTAGACCAATGGACGGCATTTTTGGAACGCCATAAAAATCCGAAACACAAGGTCACCATCGGGCTCATTGGGAAGTATGTTGAATTACAAGATTCGTACAAATCGATTTTAGAGTCGTTCATCCATGCCGGTGCCGCCAATGAGGTCGAGGTAAATGTGCGCAGCATCCATTCAGAATACATCACGGTCAATACCCTCGACAAAAAAATGATGGGCCTTGACGGTATCTTGGTGGCCCCGGGGTTTGGTGAACGAGGCATTGAAGGCAAGATTATGGCGGTACGCTATGCCCGCGAGAATGACATTCCCTTTTTGGGGATCTGTTTGGGCATGCAAATGGCGGTCATTGAATTTGCCCGTAATATTTTAGGGTTGCATGAGGCTAACTCAACAGAAATGGATGAGGCAACCCCGCACCCTGTCATCAGTTTGATGGAAGCGCAAAAGTCGGTCGTCGACAAGGGGGGTACCATGAGACTCGGTGCTTGGGGCTGTGAGCTAACCCCAAGTACATTGGTGCACGAGGCCTATCACGGAGCGACCCATATCGAAGAACGGCACCGCCATCGTTTTGAATTCAACAACGATTACAAGGCAGCTTTTGAAGAAGCGGGTCTGGTCGCTTCGGGCATCAATGCTGAAACAGGTTTGGTCGAGATCATCGAATTGCCATCGCATCCTTGGTTTGTAGGGGTGCAGTACCACCCTGAGTACAAGAGCACCGTTGCAAATCCGCACCCTTTGTTCGTGGGCTTTGTGAAGGCCGTTCTGGCACAGAAGCGACAACAAACAAATGCCAGTTTGGCATAAACTGCCTTTTTGGACATATATTTGCAGGCTGAACATACCGAATAGATCGCACAATAAGATTTCATGGAAGAAAAGAAACTCGACCTCAATTCGATAATAGGGTTTGTCCTTATTTTCGGAATTCTCCTTTTTTGGTTTTACATGACCAAGCCCACCCCTGAAGAGTTGGAGGCCGAAAAAGCCAAGCAAGAACAGGTCGAAGCCGAGAAGAAGGTACAAGAGGTGCCCAAAGAAGAGGTTACGGCCGAAACAAAAACGGTAAACCTGAACGATTCTACCGCTGTTGCCGGATACAAGGCTTCGGTCGGGGCCTTTGGTTTTACCCAAACAAGAGAAGGTACCTCGGTACTTGAGAACGACTTGCTCTATCTGGCCATTTCAAATAAGGGAGGGCAGGTTGTCGAAGCACGGATGAAGAATTTCGTAAACTTTGATTCTTTGCCCGTGTACTTGGTCAAGGACGGCAATGCTGATTTTGGCATTTCTTTCTCGACCAATGATAACCGTGTGCTGAACACCTCGCAACTGTACTTTGAGCCCTCATTGACCAAAAGCGGTGAAAACCAAGTGTTGTCGATGAAGGCAAAGGTCTCTGAAAACCAGTTCTTGGAATACCGCTATGAAATGAAGCCAAACGACTATCTTGTCGATTTCACGGTACGCTCCCAAGGCCTGAACGGTATCATTAACAGCACAAGGCCCATTGCACTGGAATGGCAGATGAAAGGCCGTCGGCGGGGCAAAAGCGTTCAATATGAGAACCGTTATACCCGTTTGACCTATAACCATGACGGTGGCAAGATCAGCAAACTCTCTGAAGGCAGTGAACTGGATGAAGAGACCGAAGAAAACATAAAATGGCTGTCATACCGCCAGCACTTTTTCAGTGCCATTTTAGCGACCGATGAACCTTTTAAAACGGCTGAGCTGCTCTCAAAAAACCTGGTCGAAGAAGAGACCAAAGAACAATTGTTCACCAAAGAGTACCAGTCTATAGCACCATTGGAACTGAAAGGAGGCGAACTGGCCCAGAACATGCACTGGTACTATGGCCCGACCGATGCCAAAGTGTTGGATGATCATAAAGAGCTGGGGCTGGTAGAGTCCATTCCCTTTGGTTGGGGCATTTTTGGTTGGATCAACCGTTTTGTCTTCACGCCCTTTTTCAATTTCTTGAGCGGTTTCTTGCCACATGGTATCGCCATTATTCTCATGACCATCGTGGTGCGGTTGGCCTTATCGCCCGTGACCTACAAATCATATCTCTCACAGGCCAAGATGAAGGTGTTGAAACCTGAGATCACAGAGATCAATGAAAAGTACAAAGACAATGCGATGAAAAAGCAGCAAGAGACCATGAAGCTATATAACAAGGCAGGGGTGAGCCCGATGAGCGGTTGTATACCCGCGTTTCTGCAGCTTCCCATTTTTTATGCGCTGTTCATGTTCTTCCCGACTTCGTTTGCGCTGCGGCAGAAATCGTTTTTATGGGCAGAGGATCTTTCGTCTTATGATTCCATCTTTACGTTACCGTTCACGATTCCCTTTTATGGTGACCATGTGAGCCTTTTCCCTATTTTGGCGTCGGTGGCCATCTTCTTTTATATGATGATGACCACAGGCCAGAGCATGCAGATGCAACAACAGCCCGGTATGCCCAATATGAAGTTCATCATGTACCTGTCGCCGGTCATCATGTTGGTGTTCTTCAACAACTATGCGAGTGGGCTGAGCCTCTATTATTTCATCTCAAACCTGATTACCATCTTCATCATGCTGGCCATCAAGAACTATATCTTGGATGAGGACAAGATCCATGCCCAAATTCAAGAGAACAAAAAGAAGCCTAAAAAAGAGAACAGGTTTCAGCGTAAGATGCGCGAGATGATGGAGCAGGCAGAGGAGCAAAAAAAGACTGGAAAAAGATAAAAATCCTAGGGAACTTTTTAAAACGAAACTTCCCCCTTTCGGGGGAAGCCTCTACCACTATAGGTATAGTTTGGAAAGATTCGGGACTTCAAAGATGCGGTATAAATACTTCACAGAAAATTAATAGTTGTCAAGAGTGTATTTTTGTATGGCAAAAAAGAGCCTTTTGATGTGTGATCGATGAGTGGTAGATACTATCGATAAAAAGCCCTTGGAAACAGCGTTTCCAAGGGCTTTTATCATAATCGTAGTAATTACAAAATCAACTATCAATGCAGTACATCGATCACCTCTTGTGGCAGCAATACCTTATCGATTAAATGCACGATTCCGTTACTGGCCTCATTGTCTGGCGCTATGACCTCGGCATTGATATGGGTTTTATCCCTGATGAACACACCATGGTTAAGGATGACCGTTACGTCTTCACCTTGAACAGTGTGCAACCGTTGATGGTTTTTCAAATCTGAAGAGGCCAAGGCGGCCCCGGAAACCACATGATAGGTCAATATCTTGGCCAGCAATTCTTTTTCGGCCGGGGTATCAAAGTCGTCTAGACCGTGATAGTCATCTCCCAAATCATGTAAGAGGTTGGCAAATGCTTGGTTTGTCGGCGCAAAAACGGTGAAGGGACCATCACCGCCCAATACGCCTACCAATCCGGCATCAGCTTGAACAAGAGCGTCGACCAATAGGCTCAGATCATCAACAGATTGTGCCAATTCAACAATATTGGGCACTTGGGGGGTCAGCGCATCGATGGCCGATTGCGGCAACAGTACCTTGTCGATGACATGTACCACCCCGTTGCTGGCGGCTATATCGGCGATATCGACTTCGGCATCATCATCAGTGGCATCTTCTATATACACACCGTCGTCGATATCGATAGTTACTTTTTCACCCTGTAAGGTTTCGATTTGTTGACCATCCATCAGGTCGGTTGAGAAGGCTGCCGTGCCCGAAATCACATGATAGGTCAAGATATCGACCAAGAGCGCTTTTTCTTCGGCCGTATCGAAATCTGCAAGACTATGGTATTCATCTCCCAACTCCTCCAATAACTCAACAAAGGCATGATTGGTAGGTGCAAAAACAGTGAAAGGACCTTCACCACCTAGCGCTTCTACCAGTCCGGCATCTGCCTGAACCAATGCATCGACCAATAGACTCAGATCATCGGTCTCTACAGCTATTTCCACTATGGTCTTAAGCTGCAGTTGGGCAACAAAGTCAACGGCTGACTGTGGCAACAATACCTTGTCGATGATGTGAACCACCCCGTTGCTGGCGGCGATATCGGCGATATCGACATCGGCATCATCATCAGTGGCATCTTCAATATACACACCGCTGTCGATACCTATAGTTACTTTTTCACCTTGAAGGGTTTCGATTTGTTGCCCATCCATCAGATCGGTCGAGAAGGCCGCAGCGCCTGCAACCACATGGTATTTCAAGATGTCGATGAGCAAGTTGATTTCTTCTTGGGTATCGAAGTCTACAAGACTATGGTAGTCATCGCCCAATACCTCCAATAATTCAACAAAGGCATGGTTGGTAGGTGCAAATACCGTGAATGGCCCTTCTCCACTCAATGCCTCTACCAGTCCGGCATCTGCAGCGATCAATGCATCGACCAACAAGCTAAGGTCATCGGTCTCTATGGCGATTTCAACGATGTTCTTTAACTGCAGCTCCGCTAAGAAATCAACAGCTGATTGGGGCAACAATACCTTGTTGATAATATGAACCACACCATTGCTGGCCTCAACATCGGGCAGGGTAACTGTTGCGCCCTCACCTGTGGCATCAACAATGTGCACCATTCCATCTTTGATGCTAACGGTGACATCACTGCCATTTACGGTAGTGATCATTTGCCCATCACTCAGGTCGGTAGAAAATGCGGCCACACCGGCTACTACATGATATTTCAGAATATCGATTAGTAAATCAATTTCTTCTTGGGTGTCAAAGTCGGCCAAGCTGTTGTAATCGTCGCCAAGAGCACCCAACAAGGCCACAAATGCATCATTGGTCGGTGCAAAAACCGTAAAGGGACCTTCACCGCTCAATGTCTCGACCAGACCGGCATCTGCAGCGATCAATGCCTCGACCAGAACACTGAGGTCTTCCGTTTCTTGGGCAATTTCTACAATGTTCTTTTTTTGTAAAGACGCTACAAAATCGATAGCGGACTGAGGTAATAAAACTTTGTCGATGGTATGGGCCACGCCATTGGAGGCAATGATATCAGTACCTGTAATATTTGCGTTTGTATCAGAAGCATCGCCGATGACAAAGGCATCTCCCTCAGCAATAATTTCTATCTTGTTTTCAGCTAAGGCAGTGGCTACTTCGCCTTCAGCTAAATCGGCTGCCAAGACTTTTGCAGGAATGACATGGTATAGCAGAATATCTGTCAAGAGTGCAATCTCTTCGTCGGTATCGAAATCGTCGAGACTGTTGTAGTCGTCTCCCAATGCATCCAAAAGTGCGATAAAGGCATGGTCGGTCGGCGCAAATACCGTGAACGGTCCTTCCCCTGATAAGGTCTCTACCAATTCTGCCTTAATCACGGCCGCTTCCAGAGCAGAGAGCGATTCGGCTTCGACTACGATTTCAACCAAGTTTTTGGTCTCATCGCCCATATCATCGGCATTCAGGGCATCGATGACGGCTTGGGGCAGTAATACTTTACCGATGACATGTACGATTCCGTTGCTTGTGCCCACATCAGGTATGATTACCTCGGCATCGGTATCGGTGGCATCATCTAAAAAAACCCCGCCATCAAGTGAAACAGTGATTTTTTCACCTTGCACCGTAGTAAGCTCTTGTCCCTCGCTCAAATCGGTTGAGGCTGCTGCAGCTCCTGCGATCACGTGGTACTGCAGTATGGTAGCCAGCAAAGTTTTTTCTTCTGGGGAGTCAAAATCTTCGAGGGAATCAAATCCGTCCAAAGAAGCAAGAAGTGCATTGAAAGCTTCATTGGTGGGCGCAAATACAGTAAAGGGTCCGTCACCTGCAAGGGTACCCAAGAGGTCTGAACCATCATTTTCGTCAGCCTTTGTAAGAGCTGCCACAAGACTGCTCAAGGCATCTGTGTTCTGTGCGGTCACTACAATGTTCGAAGTGTTTTGTTGACCTAGGTCGTCGTTGTCATCCTCTTCGCTACAGGAAAAGAATAAAGAAAATGTCAGGGCCAGTAAGAACAAGCCCTTTAGAGAAATGAACTTTTTCATAATCAAATTTTATAGTGTTACTAGTTGTTTTAAGGCACAAACAGACCAAGGCAAGAATAAGATGTGGGGTATAGATCAAAAAGTAAGGGCAAGGATTTGAGATAAATCCCCGCCCTTTATCAATTAGTTAATTGGTATCGGGCAGCAAAACTTGATTCACTACATGGATGACACCATTATAAGCTTGAACATCGACGGCAATGATGCCAATGCCCATATTACCGGCCCCATCAGTGATGTCGCCGATATTATCATCGGTACCGGGCAAGGTGATGGTAAAGGTATCGCCTTCCAAAGTTGCTGGAGTGGTGGTATCACCATTTTGGGTCAGATCTGTAGAGCGGATGTTGGCCTCTGCAATCACATGGTGTTGCAAAATAGGAATCAAATCTGCCTCGGCCGGAATTGCACTCAAAGCGGCAAAAGCATCATTGGTAGGAGCAAAAACCGTAAAGGGATCGTCACCATCACCATCTTGAGCGGAAAGCACACCCGCAAAATCAACACTTGGGGTCAAGGTCGTCAGTGCATCTACCAAGGTAGAAAAATTAGGGTCAGCTACTGCAAAAGTGACTACCGTTGGCAAATCGATGACCGCATCAACGGCATGGATCACACCGTTTGTTGCTACAATGTCGGCAGCGGCAACAGAACTGGCCCCATTTATGGTTACACCATCATCTATGTTGATATACTGACTCAAGGCATCACCATCTCCATTTGTGGCGGCGGTGGTCACATACATGTTCATCAGTTCATCTGAAAAAGCGGCATCGCCTGAAACAACATGGTATGAAAGAATCGTTGTCAATTCATTGCCATTCGGATTTGTAAATGATGAAAATGCGGTGTTTACAGGGGCAAAGACGGTAAAACTTGTAGCGGTATCTGAAAGCAAATCGGTAAAAGTGGTATTGCCACCGTCTGTCAATGCCCCTACTAGAGACGACAGATCTGGATTAGAGACAGCGTGATCTACAATATTGGGAAGCCCTATGACCGCGTCGATAACATGTACTACACCGTTTGAGGCGGTTACATCTGCCGTGGTAACGTCTGCAACTCCATTGATGTTTACACCCCCGTCGGTGTTGATGAAAAGGCTCAATGCCCTATCTTCGGCTCCTGCCGTTGATAGACTTGAAACGTAGCCAGTGTTCAGGCTACCAGATGTATTGTTGCCCGAAACCACATGGTTCAGCAGAACATCTGTCAAAAGATCGGTGGGCACTTCATCCAAAGAAGAAAAATCATTGTCGCTCAAAAAAGTGTTGAAAGCATCATTGGTGGGTGCGAATACCGTAAAGGGCCCATCACCTTGTAAAGTATTGACCAAGTCTGCCCTGATAAGAGCATCTACCAAAGTAGTTAACTCAGTAGAGCCTACTGCCAAATCAACTATTGAGGGGTCTGGCGTTATTTGTGGCACATCATTGTCATCGTCATCACTACAGGCCACAATTGCCAGCAGAAGGAGAGCCATAAAAATTTGGGGAAATTTGAGAATTCTTTTCATAGTAACTTTTTTTAGGATTTTAGTTTAACTAATTATATCAAAGATTAAACAAAATGAAATACGTTGCTTTTGCTTAATGTTTTTTATAAAAAGTTTAACATTTTTTATAAAAAATTGAACATTTTCTGATCTAGAAGTTGTGATAGGCCGTTTTGGCCGTATTGGGGTGACATGGTTAGGGGTGAACTATTTTGTAATTTTGTATGCACAAAGTGTACAGGGATGAAAAAAGTAGTGGTCGGACTTTCAGGAGGTGTCGACTCAAGTGTTGCGGCTTTTCTATTGAAGCAACAGGGTTATGACGTTATAGGTCTCTTCATGAAGAATTGGCACGACGATTCTGTGACCATTTCTGATGAATGTCCGTGGCTTGAAGACAGCAATGATGCCTTGATAGTTGCTGAGAAATTGGGCATTCCGTTTCAGACGGTTGATTTGAGCGCTGAGTACAAAGAGCGTATTGTTGATTATATGTTCAACGAGTATGAACAGGGTCGAACCCCTAATCCCGATGTGCTTTGCAATCGTGAGATCAAGTTTGACGTATTTATGAAAATCGCCCTTCAATTGGGTGCTGACTATGTGGCCACCGGCCATTATTGTCGCAAGGGAATGATTCAAAATGAGAATGGTTCGATAGCCTACCAACTTTTGACCGGTGTCGATACCAACAAAGACCAATCGTATTTTCTATGTCAATTATCACAAGAACAGTTGGCAAAGACCCTTTTTCCGATTGGCGAATTGACCAAACCAGAGGTGCGACAAATAGCAGCTGCGAACAATCTGGTCACCGCTGATAAAAAAGACTCTCAAGGGCTTTGCTTTATCGGAAAAGTTCGCCTGCCCGATTTTTTGCAGCAGAAGTTGAAACCCAAAAAGGGAATCATTGTCGAGGTACCCAGAGACGCCAGGCATTATCAAAATGGGAGGGAAGCTTTTGCCAACAAAGAAGAAGAATTGGTGCACCATGCACAAAAACCTATATATTCCTTAAATGATGGGCTAGTGGTCGGTGAACACCAAGGGGCACATTTTTTTACTATTGGCCAACGCAAGGGGCTTGATGTCGGCGGTACCAAAGAACCCCTGTTCGTCATTGAAACCGATGTCGATGAAAACATCATCTATACGGGGCAGGGCAAGACCCACCCCGGTCTTTTCCGCCGTACTCTTTTTGTAAAAGATGATGAACTACATTGGGTGCGACCAAAATTGGCCCTTAAGATAGATGGTAGTATGAAAGTCATGGCCCGCATACGCTATCGACAGCCTTTACAGAAAGCAACACTACATAAAGTTGAAGGTGGACTCTATGTTGATTTTGATGAAAAGCAGTCAGCCATTACCGAGGGCCAATTCGTTGCTTGGTATACCGATGATGAGTTGATTGGTTCGGGAGTGATATCTTAGCAGTATGCAAAATAAGATTACAAAACTTTTCAATATTCAATACCCTATTGTACAGGCAGGTATGGTGTGGGCCAGCGGCTGGCGATTAGCTTCTGCGGTTGCCAATGCCGGAGGGCTCGGACTTTTAGGAGCAGGAAGTATGTACCCCGAAGTTTTGCTTGAACACATTCAAAAGTGTAAAAAGGCCACGGATAAGCCATTTGGAGTCAACGTGCCCATGTTGTATCCTGATATCGATAGGTTGATGCAGATCATTGTTGACAGTAGGGTCAAAATTGTGTTCACCTCTGCGGGAAATCCCAAAACCTGGACCTCTTTCTTGAAGAAGAAAAGCATTACGGTGGTGCATGTGGTCAGCAGTGTCAAATTTGCCCTAAAGGCCCAGGAAGCCGGTGTTGATGCCGTAGTGGCCGAAGGCTTTGAAGCAGGTGGCCACAATGGGCGTGATGAGACAACCACCATGGTGCTGATTCCGGCGGTCAAAGAAAAGATCAATATTCCTTTGATAGCGGCCGGAGGCATAGCTACAGGTCATCAGATGTTGGCCGCTATGGTACTTGGGGCCAATGGTGTGCAAATTGGCAGTCGTTTTGTGGCCAGTGAAGAAGCTTCATCACATCCCCTGTTCAAAAATGAAGTGATCAAGGCCAAAGAGGGCGATACCCAGCTGACACTTAAAGAGCTTGCTCCCGTAAGATTGTTGAAAAACAAATTTTATGGAGATGTACAACAGGCCTATGCCAAGGGAGCAACGGTTGAAGAGTTGAAAACGCTTTTAGGCCGTGCGCGTGCCAAGAAAGGTATGTTTGAAGGGGATCTTGAGGAAGGCGAACTCGAAATCGGGCAAGTCGCTGCATTGATTCATGAGGTGAAGCCCGCTGCCCATATTCTCCATCAGATAATCACCGAATTTGAAATGGCAAGGCAAGAAGTGGCAGGGTACAAAAGTCCAAACCAATTCATATAGATGGTCAGATCAAGTCTTGAACATCATATGCAAAGAGTCTATTCTTCTTCAGAACCATCGGCACTATCGTTTTCACTATCTACCTCTTTGCTCAACTTATTTTCCATCACATTGAGCTTTTTCAACTTGGCATTCCAAGTCGATAGGGTCTCTTTGTGCCGTTCTATGTTTTTGACCACCTCTTGTACCAAGGGGTTATTTTCTGTGGCGCCACTAAAGAATTGAAGGTTGTTCTCAAGTTGCCGAATCTCATTTTTGGCATCGTTTATCTTGCGCTTTATGAAAGTACGTTCGTTGGCTATGGCCCTATCGCTGTCGGCACGGGCCAATTGCTGTATTTTGTTGCCATACTTCATCAATTCGGCCTCTTGCCTACCAACCCCTAATTTTTTTAAGAGGGCATCAATGATTTTGTTGAACTTGCCGTTGATGTGTTTTTTGCTGTAGGGTATGCGACCATAGCCTTTCCATTCCTCAACGAAGTCTTTGACGGTCTGCAAATCTTTTTCCTTGTCTTCGCCAAGGGTAAAATCTTTTAGCCGATTTAAACAACCGTTCTTTTTCTCATAGTTTTCATACTCTACCTTATGGGCGGCATTGCGCCGAGAGTGCAAACGGTCAAAATAATGGTTGCAGGCTTCTTTGAACTCGTTCCATATTTTGTCAGAGTACTTTCGGGGTACATGGCCGATTTTTTTCCACTCTAATTGGATCCTTTTCATTTCAGGAGTGGTCGATTCAAAGTCTTCACTATCTTTTAAAGAAACGGCCAATGCCAAGAGTGCCTTTTTTTTCTCGAGGTTTTCGTGCTGGCCCTTCTTGAGGTCTTTGTAGAACTGGTTCTTTTTTCGGTTAAAGGCGCGAACGGCTTCTTTGAAGGCGGTCCAAGTGGCATTACTACTTTTTTGCGGTACTTTGCCTGCTTTGAAAAAAGCGTCACGTAGCCCTTCTATCTCTTTTATCTGCTGCTGTATCGCTCTGTGGCTGTCCGCTACATTTTCACTCAATGCGGTTATGGAAGCGATAAGTTCATTTTTTGTTTCAAGGTTTTTCTCAAACTGCTTTTCCAACTCTTTGTTGAACTCTTGCCTTCGCTGGTGGAGTGCCTTTGTGGCATTGCTAAAACGTTCCCAGACTTCTTCACGGTGTTCTTTGGCCACTGGCCCAATATCTTCTTTCCAGATTTTGTGCAGCGTTTGCAATTCTCGAAAGGCCTTGCCTAGATCGGTCTCTGTGAGTAGTGCTTCGGCACGCTCGACCAACTTTTGCTTTTCTTCAAGGTTGTGCCTGAAATCGAGATCGCGCAGTTCGCGGTTCAGGTGCAGAAAATCGTAGAATATTTCGGTATGGTGATGATAGGTTCGCCATACATCATTATAGTTAGTTCGCGGTATGGGCCCCACATTGCGCCACTGTTCTTGCAGTTCTTTGAAGTTTTTGTAGGTAGTGTTCATGTCTTCTTCGACATTCACAAGACCTTTGAGCTTTTCGATGATGGCCAATCGTTTATCTAGGTTCTCTTTTAGGGTCTTTTCGAGATTTTTATAGTAGTGGTCCCTTTTTTCACGGTATTCGCCGTAAACCTCATTGAACTGTCTTTTGGTGACCGAATTGTACCTGAAATCAATTTCATTGCCACCATTGGCGACGAATTCTTCCTTTTTGTGCTCGATAAACTCTTGGTACTTTTGGTCAAACTCGTACTTGATGGAGTTGACATGCTTGTTGATGGCCTGAACCTTTTCGTTCCTTACCAGTCGTTGTAATTCACCGACCAGGTTCTCCATTGGCATGGAATGGTAATCCAAGAAAGGAATGTGGTGCCTTTTTTCGTTTTCTTTGTCTTCGGCATCTTCGGCGTTCTCCTCATCGATTTCCTCTTGAACGTCCTTATCTTTTTCGCTCTCTTCAGCTGTAGGGGCCATTTCGGTTTCTTGGTCTCCCGATTGGTCAGTTTTTTTTTCTTCTACCAATGGGTCAAGGGCCTTTTTTTCTGAATCTTTCGGTTCGTTTTCTTTATGTTCTTGCTCCCCTGCAGCATCTTGCAGTTTGTGATCTTTCTCCTCCATCTTTTTGCTATTTATCGTTTGTGATAGATGGCGCTTTGCTACTACAAGTTACTAACTAAAAGCAGCATTGGCAAAAATACGGAAACTTCTTTTGCCACGCTTTGGCAGAACAGTATTTCGATGAAAGGGTTTACTGGAAGAAATATTGGATTCGCTGCACTTTTTAAGCGCTCCAAATTTCCCAAGCCTTTTCAGCCTGGAGTTGCAACATTTCAAGTCCGTTTTTGATGGTAGCTTTCTTTTTTTCCCCTTCCATCAGGAAAGCTGTTTTTGCGGGATTGTAGATCAGGTCGTACAACAAGTGTTTTTTGGTCAGATGGGCGTAGGGAATCGCAGGGCTTTTGCTAGTGTTGGGATGCGTGCCCAGCGGTGTACAATTGACGATGATCTTATGGTTTTTGATTATCTGTGCGTTCAGTTCTTCGTAAGTATGTGTCTGGTCGCTCTTGGTTCTTGACACATATTGCGAAGTGATGTTCAGTTTGTCCAAAACATACGCTACTGCCTTTGAGGCCCCGCCCGTACCTAGAATAAGGGCGTTGGAATGATATTTTTTCAACAGGGGCCTTAGCGAATTCTCAAACCCATGGGCATCGGTATTGTGGCCGATCAGCCCCTCTTTTGAAAACTCGATGGTGTTCACCGCACCGATTCTTTGGGCGGTTTCGCTCAAACCGTTGAGAAAGGGAATCACCGCTTCCTTATAGGGAATGGTCACGTTCAGCCCTGCCAATTTATGGTTTTGGATCAAGTCTTTGAAGTCTGAAATCTGTGGTAGGTCAAAATTGGAATAGCTATGATCTGAAAGACCCAGTTTCTCGAACTTCTCTTCGAAATATCCTTTTGAAAAAGAGTAAGCGATGTTTTTACCGACCAGCCCGTACCTTTTTTCTTTCTTTTCTGTTTTTTCCATACCAATCCAATGCCAAGAGTACAAAGATGCCGAATATTACAAAAAATATAGCGCCCCAGGTTTCCATGATTGTCCAATCGGGCCAGTACCGTTGGTAGTTTGTGATAATCTTATCTCCATTTGAATCTAGAAAATAGTTGCCCAAACCATCGGTTTTATAAAGGGTGCGTTTCCATGGCCAGAGCACACCGAGCGATCCTGTGATGAACCCGATAATGACCGCAGTGGTGATTTCATGGTACCTTTTCAACACATAGCCCAAAAGGTGTGAAAGGGTGACCAGCCCTGTGGCCGAACCCAATGTAAAGATGGCCAGTATTTTTAGGGTCTCCATTCGTTGGGCATTGTTCCAAAAACCAAAATCGCCCCGAAACACTTCAGCCATGGTATCATATAGGGCATTGACGGAGTCGACCAATAATAGCACATAGTTTCCTAAAAGGATCAAAATAAAAGATCCCGATAAGCCGGGCAGGGTCATGCCCGAGACGCTTATGATACCGCAGAAAAAGATGAACAATAAATTGTCGTTTTCTTTGGCAGGACTCAAAAAACTGATGGAAAGTCCTATTAAAAGACCTATGATACCAGCGGGAATGGTCTTTTTGTTCCAGTGGTTATAATCTTTTGAGATGTAATAGATGGAGCCCAGGATCATGCCAAAAAAGGCCGCCCAGACAAAAAGCTCTTTTTTGTCCAAAAAATAGTCCAACAAACGAGAGACACTGAAATAGCTCACTAACATACCCGTGATGAGCAGCACTAAAAATGTGGCATTGGTGTAGCGCAAAAAACTCTTGAAGCGCCCGTTGAACAATAATTTGAAGGCTTTTAGATTGATTTTTTGCAGTGAGTAGATAAATTCTTCGTAAAATCCACCGACAAAGGCCACAATGCCTCCAGAAACACCGGGCACCTTGTTGGCGGCACCCATGAAGAGGCCTTTTATGACCAAAAAGAATTTATCCCAAAATGTTCTTGGCTGATGCATTGACCGTAGGTTTTTCCCTTATTTTTTTGAGGCCGCTTTTTCAAGGATAAAAATAAGCGAAAAACCAATGACCGCTAAAATTAGGGCCGATATTAATTGAGGGTCACCGTCAAAAGAAAAGGGTGATACGTTCTCATCAATGACAATGCTCTTTTTTCCAATGGTTTTGGTCTGCAATACTCTTTTCCAAGGCCATATCTTATTTAGTGAGCCTAGAATGAACCCTGTCAAAACTGCCAAGGTGATGTTTCGGTAGTTTTGGAACATCCATTTCAAGATTTTTGAGAATCCAAGTATGCCAAACAGTATACCTAGTGCCATGGTCAGCAATATTTTGAAATCTTTTTCATCAAGGGCATCGATCAGCGTTTTGTAGGCTCCCAACAATACGAGTACGAAAGATCCCGATATACCCGGTAAAATAGTTGCACAAATGGCCAATGCCCCTGAGAGAAATAAGAATGCTAAACTACCAGAACTCTGGCTGGGGGGCAACCCAGTGATATAATAGGCCAGTAAAGCTCCGAGAAGAAACAAAAGCACATGGATCAATTTCCATCGATCTATGGCTTTGGCCACGAATACCACGCTTGCCGTTACCAGGCCAAAAAAGAACGACCAAATAAGTATCGGCTCATTTTCCAACAGCCATCGTATAAGTTTTGTAAATGACAGTACGGCCAATGCCATACCTGCCAATAGCGCTATCATGAAATTACCGTTCAGCCGCTTCCAAAAACTGGAGAAACCTTCTTTTTTCCAAACTTGCAAGCTTTTAAGGCCAATATTGTTAATTGAAGAAATGAATTCTTCATAGATACCTGAAACAAAGGCGATGGTACCCGCCGATACACCAGGAACCAATTCGGCTATGCCCATGGCCATGCCCTTTAGGGCTATGAAAACGTAATCAATAGGTTTTCGTAAACTTCCCATAAAAAAAATGAATACACGACTTGATCAAGCCGAGGCCTTTTTATCGTTGGCGAAGATAGCTGTTATCCACGAGAACCGATTGTATTTCATCAGATCGGTTTTGAAAAGTGTTACCATTTCGGCATTCAGCTCCATACTACTTTTCAATTTCTTGCGCGCCTCATGCGGTTTGTCAGCGGCAAGATATACCAAAGTCAATTGATAATGTAAGATTGCCTCTTCTGGGTAGAATTCAATTGCTTGTAGCAACACTTGTTCTGCCGTATTGAAATCTGCCGTTTTTTGCAATACGGTCACCCAGTTCTTCCAGGTATCCAATTCAAAATTGCCTAGGTCAACTGTTTGTTTGTAGGCAAAATCTGCCTCGTCGAAGTTTTTTAGCGCTGAATAGATTTCAGCGCATTTTTTCCAATATCGGGCATTTTCTCCGTCAATATTGATTGCTTTGTTAATATAATGCAGTGCCTTTTTGTACCGTTTTTTTCTAAAATAGAATTCGGTAATGGCCAGCCAACCTTTATCGAGCAGGGGATCCTCATGAACCGTATTGTAGAAGTAATATTTGGCCAAATCGTCGTTTCCCAATTCTTCATGGCACTTGCCTATGCGCAAGAAGGCATGTGAGGTCGGGTCATCTATTTCGATGGTGGTCTCATAGCAATCAATGGCCTCGTCATATTTGCCAAGTTTTTCAAGTACCTTGCCTTTTTCAAAATAAGCACCTAAGAAAGAATCATCTGATATAATGGCAAAATCAAAGGCCGCCAGCGCTTCTTGGTACATTTGTTTTGAAAAATACATCTTGCCAAGCTGGTGCCAGGCTACCTCGCAATAGGGGTTGCGCTCTAGGTAATCGTTCAGGTAGCGTATGGCCCCGTCATAATCTTCCATGAATTCAAAACAATATACCACATTGTAGAGCGAAGCGTAATCGCGGTCATCAAATTCGACGCAGCGCATAAAACTCAATTTCGCCTTTTCATAGTCATCCATGAAGAGATATTCCATGCCAAGAAGCGAGTGGATGTCAAAGCTGTCATCTGTAAGTTCAAGTGCCTGTTGTAAGAGCTCTACCGCCTTTTTATGGTTGTCGAGCTTAGACTGTATGTTTGCCCGCTGCACATAGATCTCTTCGTTATGGCCATCGATGTTCTGTAGTTCGTCCAACCACTTGCCCGCCTCTTCAAACTTATCTTCGAAAACCAACACCTCAACATGCAATAATTTCAGTTCTACGCTATGTGGGTGCTGCTGCAGACCAAACTGTATGGCTTTCTTTCCCAAAGACACTTTACCATTGTTCAGGTAGTGATGAATGATATCTTCAAAATCTTCCGCATCGAAGAAATAGACATCATCTGTCTTGAGCATTGATTCGAATTTGTGGATGGATTTATCGGAATTTTCGTTA